>JAYTMV010000048.1:0-11550 GCA_043728175.1 Sphingomonadales bacterium | reverse complement strand
TCGATATTTTTCGTTCTGCAAATGCTCAATATAAAATCATTGTAGTTTTTATTGAATTGGCGCACGAGCAATCTGCTGGTAACGCGCAGTGCAGTCGTGTGTGGCAGCGGCAAAAAATGATTGACGTCAATTTCGACAACGTCATGGCCAAGTGCTCTGAATCCGCTTGCAAACCCTTTGGCCGGAGCGCCGTGCCAAAACTCGCCCGCAACAACTATCCGTTTGTGCGCCGATGCTATGCGCCCGTCACCAATCATTTGGTTAGCTACGACGCACGGCTGTAAGTGCCTCAATCACGCCGCCAACGCTACGATTGAGATCTAACTCTTCAAAAATTGCAATTGATCGCAGCGACATTTTATCAAGTAACACTTGATCATTTGCAAAACGCGCAAGCTGGGCTGCAATTTCTGACGCGTCACCGACTGGAAATATCATTGCATTTTCGCCCGCGCGCGCGATGTCGGTTGGCCCCGCCGCGCCAATTTTGTCACTCAGCAACAACGACAGCCCAATGCAAGCAGCCTCCGAACAAATAAGCGGGTGCGGATCAGCAAGTGATGGATGAACGAGCACATCTGCGGCTGCATATAATGCCGGCAAACGGTCAACATTTACAAAACCAGCCATGTGCGCGGGTAGGGCATCTGCCGCAATTTGTTGTGAAAGTGCGGCCATATCCTCACCGTTGCCTGCAAAAAGCGCACTAACCTTGCGGCCAGTTTTATCTTTGAGCAGGGCAAGTGCATCAAGCAAATCGCCCGCACGTTTGCGCGCCGATAGCTTTCCGACGAAAAGCGCGAGCAGATCATCCTGAGCGATGCCATATTCTTCGCGCACCGAATGTCTGAGCGCTGCGCGATTGGCGCGCGCCTCAACATAAGCGGTTTCGTCAATCGTAAAGGGCGATCGGAAAATGGCGCTGTCAGAGACACCGTATTGCCGGTAATATTCCTCGTTCCGATCGCCGACCGAGAGAAACGCCGAGAAACGTTTGAGGATCTGCGGGATAACAATCTGTTTCGTTAGCGTTTTCAGGCCGCTGCGATGTTGCAGCAATTCGCTATCGCCAATCATCATCGCCGGGACTTTATTGCTCCGGCACCAGCGTAGCGCACGCAGCGCGTTGACCTGCGCATAGCCGTAAATGAGCACTGCGTCGGGTTTGAGCGCGTCAAGCGTTTGCGCCACTTTACGGCTTGTGGGCGAACGCGGGCTAGGCCGGGTCTTGCCTTGGTCTGGCTCAAGAAAAATGCTCTCATAGCCGCCGAGCATATCCATCTTCCACGCAATCTGCGTCTGCATTTCCTCATCATAATAGGATTCGATACCGATCGGGGCACCGTATACCACGGTCAAATCAATGTTGGGATGCTGCGCAAGCCCGCGATAGAATGGCACGAAATGCTGGATCGGGTGCGTGACGATAATCGTCAGCCTGTGCGGTTTGGTCATGACAATTCAGAACTTGATTGTGCCGTGCGGCGGATGAAAACAGCAACTGCACCGTGAAGATCGACATGATCAAATAGACCTGAGGCCGTGATCTGTCCGATCAATTTTTGGAATTTGCCATATTCAGCAACATCATGCGTTTCCATCACGATAACACGCGCTTTGGCAAGGGCTTCAAAATCATGCGCGACAATCTGCCACTCGACGCCTTCGATATCACTCACAAGGCAATAATCATTAAGTTGATGCGTTTCCAGCAGGCCTGAAAGACTGGTTGCACCCACCTCGACTGTCCTAAGCCCCGCGCCGTGTTCCGCAATGCGGCCGCTGACCGATGTTTCGCCAAGCGCAAAAGACACAGTGGCATCGCCCGAGTAGCTAATTGCTTTATGCTCAACGATGCTGTTTCGTTCGCAGTCATTGAGTTTGAGGTTGCGCGTGAGCGATGCCGCCAGGCGCGGGTCAGCCTCAACGATCACAAGTTTACGCTCTGCCTCAATATGGCGGCGGATCGTGCAACTGATGACGCCAAGACTGCCGCCAAGTTCAACGACATCGCAGTTACGCGGCAAATATTTGCGGACGAAACGATATTCGCTTGATTCGTAACCACGCACCAGAAGTGCCGCCTTAATATCATTGCCGACCACAGGATCGCTGGTATCAATAATGAGGCCGCGATGGGGTATGCGATCATTCCACAGCCGCGCAATAATCGCGCCAGTTCTATGGTTGGCAAGGATTGGGCCGACAAACCGTTTGAGTGCGGTGTAGGCATTGTTCAGAGCTGTCTCAGGCATTGTGGTAGCGCTCTATCTTTTCGCGCGGGATGGCAAGAACATCCCAGACATCGTGAATATCATTGACCGCTTTGGCAGGATCAACTGGCGTATAGGATGAAAACATCAGATAGTCATTCTTACGGAATATATCCGCGCAGCCATCGGCATGTTCATTGGGCATTTCGACGATTATGACTGGCCGCACGACCGAAAGCAATTTGGTCGCGCCCTGCAATATCCATAGCTCAGCCCCTTCAGCATCAATTTTGACAAAGTCAGGGGCGGGATAGCGTTCAAGGATCCAATCAGCGGTAACGGTCATAACGGAATAATATTGCCGCGTTCCACCCATTTGGGTGCCGAAGCTCGTGGCGACGAGGCTGTTGGCCGAACGACCGCGTTCGGGAATGGCAAATTGTGCCACGCCCACTTCATTTGATACCGCAACTGGCAGCACTTCAAGCGCAAGATCGGGGTTAGCGGCGCGCGTTTTATGGAGCAATTGTTGGTTGAACGGATCGGGTTCAACCGCGAGTACTGATTTGGCGCGGTGCGCGGCGGGCACACTGAACATCCCCATATTTGCGCCAATATCCCAAACGACATCATCCTTACCAACGAATCTCTCGGCAAAGCCAAGCAAATAGGCCTGAAACTTTGCTTCTCCTAGTTTCCAAATCGCAAGCTGATTGGCAGGCGAAAGGTAAATCTTCCGGCGACCGAATTTCTTTGGCAGCCGCGCAGAAAAACTGATGTTGCGTGACATCCGTTCGGCCAATATTCTGAAGGGATTGGTCACTGGGTACGCCCTTGTTACTCGTTCGCTGGCGTCACTTAGGGTCTTGGCTGCGCTTGGCAAGCAAATGTGTGACAACGGGCTCAAGCTCTATGTCAGTGGAATAGAGAAAACGAATGGCGGCCATGTGGCAATCGCGCAAACCAAGCCTGATTATTCGCGCAATATTGGTCACGAATTTGGTTGAACGCGGGCGCGCAACCCCGCTGTAAGCAATCGTATGCAGATCATTGCCAATGGCGTATTGCTCGATTTTGGTGCGGGATAACGCCGTGACATGCGTGGCATCGGCATGTTGCGGGCCAAGCCCAAACGGACTTTGGCCATTGGGATAGCGCAGCAAAAGCCAACCGCCAGGGCGCAGCATCCGGGTGATCGCCTCAAGCTTGGCGACGATGACGGCTGGCTCAAGATGCTCGAACACATCAAATGCTGCGATGATATCGAATGTGGCGTGCGCGGTAACTGGTTGCCGTTCAAAATCGCCGGGGATTAGAGGGATATTGGCCGCTTTGGCTGCTTCAATTGCTGCGGGTGTGATTTCACTGCCGGTAATGCGTGCGCCCTGATCACGGGCAAACCCTAGAAACTCGCCATTGCCAAAGCCTATTTCAAGGACATCGCATCCACTAAGCGTGCGCCCACGCATTTCTTTTGCATAGTAGGCCGCCATTTCGGGCGGACAAGAAAAGGGCGTGTCCCAGCCTTTCCACGTATCATAATTGGCGTAGAGTTTCTCGGTGAGCATTGGATCAGACGTTTCCATGGGATCACTTCTTTCCTCGGCCTGTCATCTCACGGATGAGCGTGCGCATTTCTTCGGGGGCCTTGTTATTTCTGAAATGGGCTTCAGCGCAAGCGCGCGCGCCTTTGCGCCACAGCGCCTTTGTCGCGCCGTCCATATCGGCGGCGGATTGAATCGCCGCACTAAACCCGGCCTGATCATTAACGCCTACATCCCAGCCGGCCCGACCTGCAGCCAGCCCGCGCCACGGCGTCCGGTCTCCAATGATGACGGGCGTGCCAGCGGCAAGCGCTTCAAAAATCGCATGGCCAAAATTCTCACTGAGTGACGGCAGCAGCATCACATCATATTCGGCCATGCGGCTTGCAACATCAGCATTGGCAATTTCACCGCAATAGCGCGCAGTTACTGGCGTTGGCAGTCGAGCAATCTCTTGCTGGCACAGCGCCCAATAGCCTGCGTCACTGATCGGCCCATAAATATCAAGCGTTGCCGCGCGCCCCGCCGCACCAAGCGCTTGTATCGCAAAATTAAGCCGTTTGACGGGTGACACCCGGCCAAGAAAGGCGACCCTGAGAGCGCCGCGTGTTTCAGCAGGCTTATGTTCGGGAAGCGCAAACAGCGGCCGGAAATTTTCCAGCACACTCACCTGTGTATCTGGAAATGCAGCCCGCGCATCTTCGGCTTCTTGTTGGCTTGTTGCATGAATATGCACGCCGTCAAGCAGGTTTGTAAGCGATGCTAGCTTGTGAAACAGCGCTTTGCGCGCGCCCTTGATTGAAAGCGCGCCGCCTGAAAATTCACCGCGCGGTGAAAGCAGCGCAGGTTTGGCGGGGATGCGGCCCATCCTGCGCGCAACCAGTGCAGGCAGTGTAAATTCACGGTCAAAGAAGCTGTTGAGCATCATGATGTCATGCGGGGTTTGCCGGATCAGCTTTGCGAGCCCCGTTGCGCCAGCGCGCCCAACGGGAAGATGGTGCATGGCCGCATAGCCGCGATCATGCCATTGGCTGTGATCAATGAGCGGCTCTGCTGCGTCAAAGGGGCGATCGCGCGCGACAATGCGAAAGGTAAATTCATCTGACAGCGCTTCGCACATCGCGCGCGCGCTCATATTCGGGCCTGTTGCCTCATGCCCTGGCCAAAATGCGCCGAGCAGGATCATGACGCACTTTGGCTCGCTCAACGCGCTGGCCTAATTTCATCAATGCCAAGATCCTGCGCAATTTTAGCCCGAAACGCCTCGACGCCGTGTGCGCGGATAAAGCTGCGCGCCTCGTCAATTTTGGCATCCATCAAAACGAAATACCAGAAGCCCTGCAGAAAATGCCAAACAAAGCCCTGCTTGCCATCAAGAAAGCCAAGCCGGAAAAAATAGCGCTGAATGAAATAAAGGATCGCACGAACGTAAAGCGGTGCGCCGCCATAGAGACGGTTGCGCAGGAAGCGTTTCCAGCGCCCGGCATTTTGTCCGCCCTGTTCAACGCGTTCATCAATTGGAAACAGGTGATGCTCGCGGTTGATAAAATCAATCATATGGCGGGTGGCATAGCCGTTATGTTTTTCAGTCCACCAGCCAATATCTTTCAAATTTTCATCGACGAGATCACCGCCGCTAAGCGATATCCGCTCACCCGATGAAATCACGATCCGCTCATCCATCCAGCGCTGTTCAATCTGGCCAAAGCCCGTGCGCCAAAGTCTGATCAGGCGCGTTGCATAAAACCCGCCCCAACGAATGAATTTGCCCTTGAAGATGACCTTGAGCTTGAAATCGCACGCCGTAACAGTTTCGGGCAAAGAAGGCAGTTTCTCAATGATTTCAGATTGCAGCCCTGTTTCAAGATATTCGTCACAATCAATCCGCATTGTCCAACGCGACGTGACATTGGCCTGTTCCAACCCCCACGCAAATTGGGCGGCATGATTTTTCCAGGGGTTCTGAAAAACCTCGGCACCAAGTGATTGGGCAATCTCTACGGTGCGGTCGGTCGAGAAACTATCGATCACGACCACGCGCTCAACGAGCGGCAGCAACCGTTCGATGCAGCGGCCAATATGCACCGCTTCGTTGAACGACAATATGATCACAGTGATCGAAGGTTTGGCGGACGCGTCGCTCATCAGTCGCGCGCAATCCCGGCGATGTCGAGCGTTGCGGACGACACCGCGATCAGATCAGCCAGTGGAATCGGTGGAAGCCCCCCCTTACGCGCAGCGGCCAAGAATGCCGCAACCAGTCCGGCCTGACCCTTGTCCTGCGCAGCCGCTTTGGTGGTGCTCGTCTTGCCACCGCGCGTGATTTGCAACAGGCGGAAATCATCAATCTGAATCACCAAGCCACTTGCAAAGGCCTCAATCCGTTCCTTTGGCACTGTCGTATCACCGCGTGAACTGTACTGGATACTGCCAACCGAGCCGTCGGCGAAGCGCAGCAGCGCTGAAACACTGTCGGGAATGCCCTGCGTGATAAATGCTTCGACCGCCACAGGCGCGCCGCCCGCAAGATAGCTGAGCGTATCGACGAAATGGCAGACTTCGCCCGCAATCCTGCCTCCGCCTTCGGCACCGTGAACCCAGCTATCGCCGGGAATCGGGCCAGCATTGATCCGGTAATGCAGGTTAAACGGCCCACCTGCTGCAACCAGAGCGGAGCGTGCCGCGATGATCATCGGGGCATAGCGGCGGTTAAATCCAACCGTGAGCAAACCAGATGAACCTTGTGCGGCGGCGGCCACCTCGGCCAGTTCCTGATGCGAAAGTGCCAGTGGCTTTTCAACAAACACATGCTTGCCAGCTTTCAGCGCTGCAATCGCCAGCGTGGCATGGCTATCATGGCGTGTTGCGATGAAAACGCAGTCAGTATCGGGATCGTTCAGGAGAGCCGCAGGATCGGTCGCGGCCTGCTTGAACCCGAACGATTCAGCCGCGCTATGCGCCGAAAGGCCAGTTGCAGTTACCACGCTCGTCAAGCGGTTCTCGCCTGCTTTTTTGAGCGCAGGTAGCAGGACGCCGCGCGCATAATTGCCAAAGCCGATAAAGCCTGAACCTGTGGTGGAAGTGGTGGACCCACCCTTGCCAACCGCGACGCTGCGTTCAATTGCGGGCGCGGTTTCGGGATAGATCAGAAGGATAGCGAGATAGGGCTCATTTCCGTCCATCAACGCATAGGCAGCCTCTGCTTCGGCAATCGGAAAGCGGTGAGTTACAAGCTTTGCCGGCGTTACCCGTCCCCCCGCAACCAATTCAAGAAATGCCTGCATATTGCGCGCCTCAGTCCAGCGGACATAGGGCAGCGGATAATCATGGCCTTCATTTTCATAGGCTGGATCATAGCGACCAGGGCCATAGGACATCGACAACCGCAGATCGAGCTCGCGCTTGTAAAAAGGCTCCCGGTCAAGCGCCATGCCGACCAGCCCGACGATCACAACGCGGCCCTTGGTTCGGCTGATCTCGGCAGCCTGGTTAACCGGATCACTTGATTTGGACGAGGCCGTCACGATCACCGCATCGGCACCGTATTGATCCGAAAATGCCAGCGTGGCACCCGCAAGATCGCTGCTGACGGCGCAATCGGCACCCATTTCAAGCGCCAAGCGAACGCGTTCGGGGTTGGGGTCAAAGCCGAGCACGCGACAGCCATTGGCTTTGAGGAGTTGCACCGTCAGTTGCCCGATGAGGCCGAGCCCCATTACTACGACGCGTTCGCCAAGCGTCGGCTGGGTGACGCGCACGCCCTGCAGGGCAATCGCGCCAAGCGTTACAAAGGCGGCATCTTCATCGCTGACGCCGTCAGGGATTCGGACTGCCAGATTTTTGGGCACGGCATTATATTCGGCATGATTGGCAATCGCTGCGCCAGCACAGGCAATCCGGTCCCCCACCGAATAGCCGCCAGCATCTTGCCCGGCTTCAACCACGCTTCCGGCAAGGCTGTAACCAAGCGGGATCGGTGTATCGAGTTTGGCAAAAACTTTTTGCACCGTTGGCAGGATGCCTTCATTCTTCATCTTGGTCAGCGTTTTGCGCACAAGATCGGGGCGCGCGACTGCTTTTCCAGCAAGCGAACTACGCGCAAGGTCAATAATCTGTTTTTCGGTGCCCGCGCTGATCAGTGAAACGCGCGTGGCGACCAGATTGCGTCCACGTCCGGCCATTGGCACGGGGACATCAATCAGGCGCAATTTGCCGCTTCGGTAATTTTGTTCGACCTGTTTCACGCTATTTCCTGATTATTTACGGGCAAGATTTGGATTGCGATGCTGCTCTCACGGCAAGACGGCGGCAGTGTCAAGCGCAGCCGCTGCGCCCGCACTTCAACGCCCATGTCGGGCCAATAGACAGCCGGTTCGGCAATCCAGTCGAAATCGGCGGAGATTAATAGTTTATGCTCCCCACATGCTATCGTAGCGGTTTTGCCAGTTAGGTTGATGGTGCAGTCAGGATGGATCAGGAGGCCGATTGCAACTGGCCCGCATCTGTCACCTTTAACGTGATCGCGAATCTCTACGCATTCCGCTTTGGCGGTGAAGCTTCTGGAAACAAGAGCATTTGGATATCCATCATGATGCCCGCTGAGTTTGAAGCCATCCGCAGTCTCGCTATATTCAGTCACGGTAACATCAGGGCGCATCCCACAGCGGAACGCACCGAAAAAATCGGCCTGCGAGTCGCCCGATATTGTCAGGCAGTTGTGCGACACACTCGCGCGCGACTGATTGCGCTTTGGGCCTTCGACATATTCATAAACGCCCTGATCAACGATAAAGCGCTGTGCCCCGACCGATAATTCAAAGCTTCCAATATCTCCGTGCGCGTGTGCAGGCAGATCATCGGGGCCAATGCGGCCCATGTCAGAAATCAGCGAATAGAAAGGATTGTGAACGCCAAAATAGCCTGCGTCAGCGAAAGCAAAGTGCTGCGGCGTGCTCATGAGTTTGCCAGTGACCAGCGTGTAAGCCTGCGCACACTCAGCGGGCGAGTAGGCCATGTTCAGACCCGCATCGTTGAAGAGTGCAGGTCCGCCATCAGGGTGTGAAAGTGCCAGAACAACATTGGCCATTGCTGTGAGGGTGCCGTCCATAGCGGCTCCGTCAGCCTCATCGCCGAGGGCATGGCGTATCTCAACCAGATCGGCAAACACCTGCGCATGATAAGACGGAGATCGTTCAAAATGCACGCCGTCGGACAGTATCTGATGCGCCATTTCCCGTTTGAGCAAAGCGATGCCACGCGCGCGCCAGCGCTTGGCAATAGACCCTTCAAAAAACGCCGACGCCCAAATTAGCGCCTTGATATTCTTGATGAGGTGATTGCCGCCCAGATCAAGCTCAAGATGCTTTTCGAGAAACAATATCTGCTGCGCCAAACTCTCGATAATATCGGGCTGCGCGAGTTCGGGCGCTTGGGCGATGCGCTGCATCCAGATAACGCTGCGCAGTGAAACGGTGTAGCTGTTCCATGCGTCATGCCAGCTTCGCTTTGTAAATGGCGGATTTGCGGCAATCCAACTTCGCATCAGGGTCAGGCAGTCTGTGGCATCAAGCGTTTCAAGATACTCCATATAATGGAGGTTCATTTGCCAAAGTTGCGTCGCGGGATTTGCACCGCCTTGGTGCCAATTTATGCTGCCTGCCATTCGCTCGTTGTGGCCAAGAAAGCCGAACTGCCAAGCGTCAGCTTCGCGTATGACATTGGCTTTACGCGGCATAAATATTGGCTGTGGCGGCGTTGGCGCGCGCTGAGTGATGCTCTTTAATTTAGGCGGAAAGCGCGTTTCGAGACGCCGCCGCATGATGATAACGCCGCGCGCGCACAATTTACTAAGGGGAATATGCCGCGCGAATTGCCACTTTTGCCCAAGCGTGGCCATAATCAACGTTTCTGTCCGACGGCCTGTGCCATGAGGTCAAGGTAGCGCAGCGCCAGCACCCGCCGTTCAAAATTCTGCTCCACAAAGGCACGGGCATCGCTGCCAATCGCTTGGCCGAGCTTTGGATCGTCGGCCAACCGGACGACGGCGTCTGCAAGCTCGCCCGCATCGCCAGGCGTGATTGGCAGTCCAGCATTGGCCGAGGTGACAAGCGCAAGCGCTTCACCTTCGACGCCCAAAATGATCGGGCAGCGCAGCGCCATCGCCTCAAATATCTTTGACGGGATTACCGTTTTGAACGTATCCGACTTGCGCAGCAGAACAAGTGCAGCGTCAGATGCGCCCCAGACGATGGGCATCATCGCCTTTGGCTGCTGGCCAAGGATCATGACATTGGAGAGGCCTCGCTGCGCGCAATCTGCCTCAAGATGCTTGCGTTCGGCACCGTCTCCAACGGTTAGAAAAACAATGTCTGGCCGACTGCGGAGTTTTTCCGCTGCGTCGAGGATGATGTCGAGGCCGTGCGCCATGCCGTGCGTTCCGACATAGGCGGCGATAAACCTATCGCCCAAGCCATATTCTTTACGGAAGGCCGCAACGGCTTGGCGGTCAGCGGTGGCAAATTGTTGAAGGTCGACGCCGTTTTTGATCACTGCAATCGGCTTTTCTTTGCGGTCTTTGCGGATATGATGGACAAATCCGTCAGTCACCGGGACGACCAGATCGGCCTTGCGATAGGCCCAAGCTTCAATCGCTTCGAGCAAGCGGACAACGCGACTGCGTTTCATCGCGCCGACTGCGACGATGCTTTCGGGCCAAAGGTCACGGATTTCCAACACCCAAGGCCGATTGCGCCGCTGGAGCAACGCGCCCGCCAATCCGCAGAAAAACTGTGGCGATGTTGATAGAACAATGTCAGCCTTGGGCAGCCGCCACATCCAAACGAATATAGACAGGAAGTAAGACAGATAATTGGCGATCCTTGGCAGAAAACCCTCATTCGCCGCGAGCCATGTCCACAGCCGGATCACCCGAACCCCGTCCACCATTTCCTCTTGGTAAAAGCGGTTGCGATAGCCCGGATAGAGCGTTCCCGCCGGATGATTGGGTGCACACGTCACAACCGTCACTTCATGCCCAGCCTTTTGCCACTCCTTGGCATGTTCAGACATCCGCGACGCAGGAGCATTAACCTCGGGCGGGTAGTAATGGGTGAGCGCCAATATCTTCATACAGGCGCTGTGAGTGATGTTGAATATTGGTCAAAAATGGTGCGCGTTGAACGGCGTGAGCCTGTGCGGAGTGATTGATTTTGCACGCCCCCCGATAGCCAGTTTGCCGCTGGAATCTGAAACCCCGTTTTTGGCGTGGCAACAATATCGGCAGGCAGCGGTTTTGACGGCGCGTTCGCCAAGATCGTTTTGCCTTGGCCGTTTTTAAGGGTTGGCAAGTGCGGTGCCATATGACCAAGCAATGTGAAATCGACCAGCGGCACGCGGACTTCAAGCGAATGCGCCATGCCCGCCCAATCTGAATCGCGGAGCAATTGGTTGCGCATATATTGGCTTGATTCAAGCGCACAGACACGGCCCATATCGCTGCCGGGATCAGGCAAAATGCTTGCCCCGATCAGGTCAAGCGGTCGGAG
Organism: Sphingomonadales bacterium; assembly: GCA_043728175.1. Lineage (GTDB taxonomy): Bacteria > Pseudomonadota > Alphaproteobacteria > Sphingomonadales > Sphingomonadaceae > Aquisediminimonas. Next base: position 249 of record JAYTMV010000048.1, on the reverse strand, counting down.
TTCAGCAAGGCCTTCACGCACGACATCAGGATCAAGCGCTTGATCTAGTTCAAAAGGAAGCAATATCGCGCGACGCAGCAGATAAGCGCCCGCCCAGCTTCCCGCATATTCGAGTAATCCAGCAAGCTTGGGGTTGCGTGACAGCAGGTTTGGCAGCAGGCGTTGCAGCATATGACGCGCAGCAATGCCCAGACCCGGTATATGCGCCACTGGCCCGGCATATTTGTGTGTATTAGGGACTGTCTTAAA
>JAYTMV010000047.1:0-4280 GCA_043728175.1 Sphingomonadales bacterium | reverse complement strand
CCGCAAGCCGTTGATCATCATGTCACCAAAATCGCTGTTGCGGCACAAGATGGCGGTTTCGAGCGTCGATGAATTCCTCGACAACAGCCACTTCATGCGTATCCTCTCTGATCCTTGGGCACCTAAGGACAGCGATGTACGGCGGGTGGTGCTCTGTTCGGGTAAGGTTGCGTTTGACCTGCTTGATGCGCGCAATGCAGCGGGCGATACTGATACCGCGATCCTGCGGCTTGAGCAGCTTTACCCCTTCCCCGGTGAACCGCTGGTTGTCCGGCTTGATCGGATGCCCAACGTCGAAGATGTGGTTTGGGCGCAGGAAGAACCGAAAAATAATGGCAGTTGGTCGTTCGTGGAGCCTTTCATCGAGGAATGCCTGACCAAGGCCAAGGTGGCGCCTGCACGCGCGCGCTATGCTGGACGCAAAGCAAGCGCATCGCCCGCAACAGGCCTTGCCAAACGCCATCAGGCCGAACAGGCCGCGCTTATTGCCGATGCGCTTGGACATAATGTCCGCGCCGAAATCAGACGCCAGCGGAAAGGCTGATTATGAGTACCGAAGTCAAAGTCCCTACCCTTGGCGAATCTATCGCCGAAGCCACGCTCGGCCAATGGCTCAAGAAACCCGGCGATGCTGTCGCGATGGATGAGCCAATCGCGAGCCTTGAGACGGATAAGGTGGCGGTTGAAGTCCCCTCCCCGGTTGCCGGGATTATGGGCGTACAAATGTTTGCTGAAGGCGCAACCGTTGGCGTTGGTGCCGTGATCGCCGCGATTGAAGCGGGTTCAGGCACGCCGTCTGCGGCTGTTCCCGCTGTCGCCGCGTCGGTTCCTGCGATTGAAGCCGATGCTGGTGATCTTACACTTTCACCATCGGTACGCCGCCTGATCCTTGAACACGGCCTTGATCCATCGAAGATTAAGGGCAGCGGCAAGGACGGTCGCCTAACCAAGGAAGATGTGCTGGCCGCTGTCAGCGCGCCCGCCGTTGCTGCGGCAGTGGCCGCTGCACCTGCTGCTACACCTGCGCCAACTGTGCCAAACAGCGATCGCGGCGAAGAACGCGTCCGCATGACGCGGCTGCGCCAAACCGTCGCGCGGCGTTTGAAAGAAGCTCAGAATACCGCCGCAATGCTCACCACCTTCAACGATGTCGATATGACCGAAGTGATGGCTGCGCGGACGAAGTATAAGGATTTGTTTGAAAAGAAGCACGGCGTCCGTCTCGGCTTCATGGGCTTTTTTACCAAGGCCGTGTGCATGGCGCTGCGCGACATTCCGTCAGTCAATGCGAGCATCGAAGGCGAGGAAATCGTCTACCGCAACTATGCCGATATCTCAGTCGCGGTCTCGGCTCCCAACGGCCTTGTTGTCCCCGTAATCCGCGATGCGCAAGATATGAGCGTTGCGGGCATCGAAAAGACCATCGGCGATTTCGGCGCCAAGGCCAAGGCCGGCACGATGACGATGGATGATATGAAGGGCGGCACCTTCACCATCTCAAACGGCGGGGTTTTCGGTAGCCTCATGTCAACCCCGATCATCAACCCGCCACAAAGCGCCGTCCTCGGCCTCCACCGCATTGAAGACCGCCCGGTTGTGCGTGATGGCCAAGTGGTCGTCCGCCCGATGATGTATCTCGCGCTCAGTTACGACCACCGCCTGATCGACGGACGTGAAGCCGTGACCTTCCTAGTCGCGGTCAAGAATGCTATCGAAGATCCAACACGGTTGCTGATTGATTTGTGAGGCAGACATGAACTGGAAAGATCATATTCATTCCGATCCCGAAATCGGTTTTGGCAAGCCAATTTTCCGAGACACACGCATCAAAGTAGAATTTGTTCTGAAGCTGATGGCAGAAGGCTGGGCTGCGCCTCAAATGGCTGAAGAATATCCAGGCATTCAACCTGTGCATCTGCTTGCCGCTGCTGCCTTTGCAGCCGAGATGATGCAGGATGAGGAATACGCCGCGATTGGACAGGCGAAAGCGGCTTGAAATTCCTGCTAGACGTGAACATCGGCACTACCATTGCGCGCGGCCTGCAAAACGTTGGTCACGATGTTGTTCGTGCGGCCCTTGCCTTTCCTACATGGTCTGACAAGGATTTAATTGCGTTAGCTGTTAGAGAAGCACGCGTGATCATTACTGAAGACAGTGACTTCACTGATTTAATCTTTTCATTTGGGGTGCAGCCACCGCCTTCTTTGATCTACATACGCCGAGGTGACGAACCTCAGCACAGTTTTCTGCCCCGCATAAACGAAATCATTTCGACAGCACGACTGGAAGACCATATCATTGTGGTGACTCCAACTAACACGCGCTATCGCCCTTTTCCAAAGACGGATTAAGACAATGACTAACACCCCTTATGACCTCATCATCATTGGCTCTGGCCCCGGCGGCTATGTCGCGGCGATCCGCGCGGCGCAGCTTGGGCTAAAGGTCGCCTGTGTTGAGGCGCGTGACACGCTTGGTGGCACCTGCCTCAATGTTGGCTGCATTCCTTCCAAGGCTTTGCTCCATGCCTCCGAACTTTATGAGGAGGCGCATTCGGGCGCGCTTGCCAAATTCGGTATTGATTTCAAGGGCGTGTCGCTCAACCTTGATACCATGCACGCGGAAAAGGCCAAGGCCGTCACTGAACTCACGGGCGGCATCGCCTTCCTGTTCAAGAAGAATAAGGTCGATTGGCTTAAAGGCCATGCCGCCTTTACATCCGCGAGCAGCATTGATGTTGCGGGCACCAGCTACACCGCGAAGAACTTCATGATCGCCACTGGGTCATCAGTCACCCCGCTGCCCGGTGTGACGATTGATCAAAAGATTGTGGTTGATTCGACGGGTGCGCTCGCGCTGCCCAAAGTGCCTAAGCATATGGTCGTCATTGGCGGCGGCGTAATCGGGCTTGAGCTTGGCAGCGTCTGGCGGCGGCTTGGGGCCGAGGTGACTGTGGTTGAGTATCTCGATCAAATCCTGCCCGGCATGGACGGCGAAGTGCGCAAGGAATCAGCCAAGATTTTCAAGAAACAAGGCTTTGTCATTCGCACCAGAACCAAGGTTACTGGCGTCACCGTCAAGGGTAACACCGCGACACTTACCGTCGAGCCTGCGGCTGGCGGCACCGCCGAAACGATTGAGGCCGACTGCGTTCTCGTCAGCATCGGGCGGAAGCCCAACACCGACGGCCTCGCGCTTGAAAAGGCCGGGCTTGCTACCAACAATCGCGGACAGATTGAGGTCGGCCACGATTTCCAAACGTCAGTGAAGGGCATTTATGCCATTGGCGATGTGACCCCCGGCCCGATGCTCGCGCACAAAGCCGAGGATGAGGGGATTGCAGCGGCGGAATTTGTCGCTGGCCTCACTGGCATTGTAAATCATGATCTGATCCCCGGCGTCGTCTACACCCACCCCGAAATTGCGAGCATTGGCCTCACCGAAGAGGAAGCCAAGGCAAAGGGTGAAATCAAGGTCGGCAAATTCGCGATGATGGCGAACAGCCGCGCCAAAACCAACCGCGATACCGACGGCTTTGTAAAGGTGATTGCCGACGCCAAAACCGACCGCGTCCTCGGCGTCCACATCATCGCCACGCTTGCCGGAACGATGATCGCGCAGGCAACCCAAGCAATGGAATTCGGCGCAACCAGCGAGGACATCGCCTACACCTGCCACGCCCACCCAACGCATTCAGAGGCGATCAAAGAGGCGGCAATGGCGGTGATGGGTAAGCCGATCCATATGTGATCTATTAGAATGCACCTCATCTCAAAATGATGGCCCCGCTTATCTGGCTTGACCTATTCGGGATCGCCGTATTCGCAGCGTCGGGTGCGCTCGCGGCGGCGCGGGCGCAGCAGACACTCGTGACGTTCAGCTTCTTCGCGCTGATAACTGGGGTTGGCGGCGGCACTGTGCGCGATTTGCTGATCGGTGCGCCGGTATTTTGGGTGCATGATTGGCGGGTGCCTGCGGTCTGCCTTGCCACGGCATTGCTGATCTGGATCACGCCTGCTCGGCTGTGGAACGCACGCGCACTTGATTGGTTTGATGCGGTCGGCTTGGCCGTATATGCCGTATTTGGGACAGCAAAGTCGCTTGGCCTTGGTATTCCGCCCTTATCCGCGATGATGATGGGCGTCATCACAGCCTGCGTTGGCGGCATCATCCGTGATGTGCTGGCTGGCGTACCTTCAATCCTGCTACGGCCCGAAATCTATGTGACCGCTGCTGCGCTCGCCGCAGGATCATTTGTGGCCATGGTCTGGCTGGGGAT
>JAYTMV010000046.1:0-1883 GCA_043728175.1 Sphingomonadales bacterium | reverse complement strand
GCCGCGCGCTTGCCGCTGAGATAGCTTGATACGCCATTGCCAACGCCGATGCCTGCAATGATCAGTGCCGTCAGGCCGACGAGCGAGAGGAATTGCCCCATCCGCTCCACAAAGCGCCGCGTCGATGGGGCACCGTTGCTACGATCATTGGTTTCCCAACCGGCGTCGGGGAAGCCAGCGCTGATCCGCGCGATTACCGCTTTTGGAGCGGCATTCTGGCCCAGACGTATGCGGTAACGCATGTCATAAATGCTGCCCGGCTGAATCAGACGTGTTGCGGCAAGGTCATCCATGTTGATGAGCGCAGTCGGCCCGAACGTGAAGCCCGAACCCATCCGGTCAGGCTCTTTGTCGATAATCCCGGCGACGCGGAACTGCGCTTCGCCAATCCGCACGTTATCACCCGGCTTCACCCGAAGCCGTTCGGCGAGCGCTTCGGCAATCGCAACATCGCCTTTGCCGGGACGCGGCGTGATCGCGCCGGGGGCCATGGTGAGCGCACCAAAGAGTGGATAGGCCGCGTCAACCGCCTTAAGTTCACCGAGCAATGCTTCTTCACCGTCGCCGCGCGCCACCATTGCGCGTGTCCGCATTACGGTTGAAACGCGGCCAGCTTTGGCGAATGCAGCCAATTCGTCAGCATTCGCTTCGCGCTGGAGGATTTTATATTCAATATCGCCGCCAAGCAGCGCTTGTCCTTGCTCGCTAATCGCTGCGCCAATTGCTGATGTCAGGCTGCCCACCCCGGCAAGGCCAGCAACCCCCAGAAAGAGGCAAATCGCTAGCAAGCGGAGCCCGGTGAGGCCGCCGCGCAAATCGCGTAATGCAAAACGCAGCGCGAGGTTCATGCTGCACTATCGCTTGCGATGACGCCGTCACGCAGTGTCACAACTCGGTTACACCGCTTGCTGAGCGCTTCGTCATGCGTGATCATGATCAGCGTTGCGCCGGTTTCGCGTTGCCGCGTAAAGAGCAAATCCATGATCGCTTCGCCGGTTGCGGCATCAAGATTTCCGGTTGGTTCATCGGCAAAAAGCAGTGCTGGGCGGGGCGCAATCGCACGCGCAATCGCCACGCGCTGCTGCTCCCCGCCTGAAAGCTGTGCCGGATAATGGCCAAGCCGTGCGCCCAGCCCAACGCTGGCAAGCTCCTCCGCCGCGCGGTCAAACGCTGCCTCAACCCCCGAAAGCTCAAGCGGCACTGCGACATTTTCAAGCGCAGTCATGGTGGGGAGCAAATGAAACGCCTGAAGGACGATGCCAATCCGCCCACGCCGTGCGCGCGCCAGATCATCTTCATCCATCGCGCTGAAATCAGCGCCAGCAACATGAATCGATCCACCGCTAGCGCGCTCAAGTCCAGACAACACCGCCATCAGCGATGATTTGCCTGAACCGGAAGCACCAAGCAGCGCCACGCTTGACCCGGCAGAGACCGAAAGCGAAATTCCGCGCAAAATATCGACGCGCGCGCTATTTTCACCAAGCGACAGGGTGACATCGCGGGCATCAATCACAATATTAGGGGAGGGCATGGTGTCAGAAGGACTTTCAAGTGCGTATTGAATTGAAACTATATGGCGTGTGGTCGCAGATTTTCAAACTGTTTGCAGTGATTGTTTTGTTTGTCAGTACGCCCGCATTGGCTGCCGATAAGCTCATTGTCGCATTTGGCGATAGTTTGAGCGCTGGTTACGGCCTGAAACCCGCCGAAAGCTTCCCGGTTCAGCTTGAGGTCGCACTGCGGCGTGGCGGCACTCAGGCGCGTGTGCACAACGCCGGTGTGTCTGGTGATACCACCGCGCAAGGCCGCGCGCGGCTTGGATTCGTTCTGCGCAGTCTTAAGGCAAAGCCTGATCTTGTGATCCTCCAACTTGGCGGCAA
>JAYTMV010000045.1:0-7417 GCA_043728175.1 Sphingomonadales bacterium | reverse complement strand
TTTAATCTGCGCGCTTGAGGATGTTGAGCACCGCCTCAACCACCTCGGGCGCGCACGCAAAAGCAAGATGGCCGCAATCAACCTCAATGGCTTCGTCCGATTCGCCGGGACGACCGCAGGCACTGGCGGGCGACACAATCCCGTCACGACGTGACCATAACGCATAAGTGGGCACGGGCGGTTTTTCGGCAAGGCGCGTTTCAATCGGCGGCGCGTCCACCGCGTGTTTGGTCACCCATTCATATACGCGCCAGGCATTATTGGCGCGCGGATCGCCCGAAAATGGGCTGCCCATTGTGATCACCCGCGCAACCCGGTGCGGCGCGCGCTTGGCATATTCGCGCGCGATCAGTCCGCCCAAACTCCATCCCAATAATGTCACCGGGCCATCCGCATCGCGTTCAATCCTATCAAGCTGAGCGTCCAGCCGATCAAGCATATCCGCCGTCACCCCCAGATTGCGGCCAAGCCCCCAGCCAAAGGCGCGGTAGCCAGCACAATCAAGCGTATGGCGGAGAAGCTCCATCCGCACCTCAGCAACCATGAAGCCGGGTAGAATCATCACCGGATGCCCGTCACCCTGATGCGCTTTGGCGATTTCGCGATTGTGCCGCGCCCCGCGTGCCCAATCGCTAACCACGCGTGCTTCTCCTAGCAGCAGCGATAAAGGCGGAGCGGTAAAATCGGATGGGGCAAAACTCTGATACATTATATCGGGACTCGATTGGATTACGAAAGTCCCAAGCTGTGCATAATTTCATTAAAATGCAATAAAAATAGCATCTCTCTGTCATGGACAGTGCGCCGAATTGTCCTAAATGAGCGACATGCCACCCCTCGCGACGCAAACCTCTGACGCCACCAATCTCGATTTTGCCGTGATGCGCCGGTTCCTGCCCTATCTATGGCCCAAGGATCAGCCCGCGCTGCGCGTTCGCATTGTTATCGCGCTGCTGCTGGTGCTCGCTTCAAAGCTCGTGATGTTCAGCATGGGCTGGCTCTACGGCCAAGCGATTGACCGGATGACGCCGGGGCAGGAAAGCGGCGTCACCATAGCGATTGCCTTGGTGGCGGCCTATGCTGGCGCGCGCTTTGCCGGGGTGCTGTTTGATAATCTGCGTAACACGGTGTTTGAACGCGTCGGTCAGGATGCGACGCGGCGCCTCGCTGAAAATGTCTTTGCGCACCTCCACAATCTCTCAATGCGGTTTCACATGAACCGGCGGACGGGTGCTGTCACCAAGGTGATTGAGCGCGGCACCAAGAGCATTGATATCATGCTCTATTTCCTGCTGTTCAACATTGCGCCGACAGTGATTGAGCTGATCGGCGTATCGCTGATTTTCTGGACGAAGTTCGGTTTCGGGCTGGTTGCAGCAACAATGGTGATGGTTGTCACCTACATATTTTTCACCCAGCGCGTGACCGATTGGCGCGCCAAGCTGCGCGAAGAGATGAACGATCTTGACACGCAAACCGTGGCGCGCTCGGTTGATAGCCTGCTCAACTATGAAACGGTCAAATATTTCAACGCCGAGGCGCGTGAGACCAAGGCTTACGGGAAGGTTGCCAAGGCGTGGGCCGAGGCAGCGGTAAAATCGGAAAATTCGCTCGCACTGCTCAACGTGGGTCAATCGCTGATCACCAATCTGATGATGGCGGGCGCGATGGGCTATACCGTTTGGGGCTGGTCAAAGGGCTGGTTTACAACGGGTGACGTGGTGTTTGTGAATACCTTGCTCGCGCAACTCTTCCGCCCACTTGATATGCTCGGGATGGTCTACCGCACGATCCGCCAGGGGATTATCGACATGGCGGCGATGTTTGAACTGATCGATGCCGCGCCTGAAATTGTCGATAAGCCCGGCGCAGCTCCACTTGTAATCAGCGGCGGCGCGCTGGCGTTTGAGGGGGTGACCTTTGGTTATGACCCTGAACGGCAGATCCTCAACGGGGTTAGCTTTACGATTCCCCCCGGCGGCACGCTTGCCGTAGTCGGGCCATCAGGGGCTGGCAAATCGACCATCGCGCGGCTGCTCTACCGTTTCTATGACGTCACAGGCGGGCGGATCACGCTTGATGGGCAGGATATCCGTGACGTGACGCAAAGCTCGCTGCGCGCAAACATCGGCATCGTCCCGCAGGATACCGTGCTGTTCAATAACAGTATTGGCTATAACATCGGTTACGGCCGCGAAGGATCAACACAGGACGAGATTGAAGAGGCCGCGCGCGGGGCCGCGATCCACGGCTTCATCGCGAGCCTGCCCGATCAATATGAGGCCAAGGTTGGTGAGCGTGGCCTCAAACTTTCAGGCGGCGAAAAACAGCGCGTTGCGATTGCGCGAACGCTGCTCAAAAACCCGCCAATCCTGATCCTTGATGAGGCAACCAGCGCGCTCGATAGCCGTACTGAGGCCGATATTCAGGCCACGCTTGACCGGGTTTCGGAGCGGCGGACAACGATTATCATCGCGCACAGGCTTTCCACCATCGTTGATGCCGACGCGATCATCGTGCTTGATGCAGGGCGCGTTGCTGAGGCTGGCACCCACGCCGAACTGCTCCGCCAGAACGGTCTCTACGCCGAAATGTGGATGCGGCAGCAGGCCGAAAGCGATGATGAGATGGTCGCCGCACAGTGACTGTTGCTGAGCGTCTGAAAGAGGTCTTCGGCTTTTCCGAATTTCGCGGGGTACAGCGCCAAGTGGTTGACCGCGTGCTGGCGGGCGAACGCACGCTTGCGGTGATGCCGACAGGCGCTGGCAAATCGCTCTGCTATCAACTTCCGGCGACGATATTTGAGGGGACGACGATCGTTATTTCGCCGCTGATCGCGCTGATGCACGATCAAATGCGCGCGGCGAGTGCGGTTGGGATCAGAGCGGCGACGCTGACATCGGTTGATGATAACCGCGCCGAAACCATTGACCGCTTTCGCAGCGGTACCCTCGATTTGCTGTATGTCGCGCCCGAACGCGCCTCAGGACATGAGTTTCGCGGGCTGTTGCGTGAAGCCAAGATAGCGCTGTTCGCTATTGATGAGGCGCACTGTGTTTCCGAATGGGGGCATGATTTCCGCCCCGATTACCGCTTGCTGCGCCCACTCATGGATGATTTTCCGGATGTCCCGCGTCTGGCGCTGACCGCGACGGCTGACGCGCACACGCGCGGTGATATCTTGGCGCAGCTCGGCATTCCTGTCGGCGGGATGATCGTGGCTGGCTTTGATCGGCCCAATATCCGTTATGCAATTACCCCAAAGGCAGGGACGACAGCGCAGGTGGCCGATATTGTTGCCACAACGCCTGGGGCGGGGATTGTCTATGTCCAGTCACGCGCCGGGGTTGATAAGCTCGCCGAACAACTGCTTAAAACCAGACGGCCCGTGCGCGCCTATCATGCCGGGCTTGATCCCGACATTCGCAGGCGAAATCAGGCTGATTTCGTCGCGAGTGAGGATATGGTGATGGTCGCCACGATTGCCTTCGGGATGGGGATCGACAAGCCTGATGTGCGCTTTGTTGCCCATGCTGGCCTGCCCAAATCGATTGAATCCTACTATCAGGAAACGGGCCGCGCGGGCCGCGACGGTGATCCGGCGGTGGCGCATATGTTTTGGGGCGCAGAGGATTTTTCGCGCGCGCGGCAATGGCTGAGCGATGTTGAACCAGCCCGCCTTCCCGGCGAACGTGCGCGGCTTGCCTCACTTGGGGCGCTGGTTGAAACGGGCGGATGTCGGCGCGCGGTTCTGCTGCGGCATTTCGGCGAAACCCCGCCAGACAATTGCGGCAATTGTGATAATTGCGTCGCACCGCCCAAGGCAATTGATGTGAGTGAGATTGCGCGTAAATTCCTTTCGGCCGTTTACCGCACGGGGCAAAGTTTCGGCGTTGGCCATCTCGAAAATATCCTGACTGGCAACGCGGATGAACGCGCGACCAAACTTGGCCATGATCGGCTGTCAGTCTTCGGGATTATCAGCGGCGAAGAGGCGACGCTGATCAAGCCCGTCGCGCGGTCGTTGCTACTCAAAGACGCGCTGCGCAATAATGAGCATGGCGGATTGATGTTTGGGCCAGAGGCCAAGGCAATCCTCAAAGGCGATCAGTCGCTCGCGCTCGTCCTTGCCCCCAAACGTGAACGCAAAGCGCGTAGTCCGGCCGTGCCCAATCCAAGCGGCGATCCCCTGTTTGAGGCACTGCGCGCCAAACGCCGCGAGCTGGCAGCCAGTGCAGGTGTCCCGCCCTATGTCATTTTCCACGATGCAACGCTTCGCGATATGGCGCAGATCAGGCCTAAATCGATCCGCGATATGGCGCTGGTCAGCGGCATCGGCGCGCGCAAGCTTGAGGATTATGGCGACGCGTTTCTGGCGGTGATCAAACACTTTTAGGCGCAGTTGACCTCGGTAACACCTTATCTCTTGGTAACCTCAGCAATCACGTCTTGGGCTTTCTTGATTGCTTCAGCCGTTGTCACTTTGCCCTCATCAATCTCATCGGCATAGCCCATCAGGCGTACCCCGCCTTCAGAGCCTGTTTCGGCAACCTCAGTTACGCGCACCTTACCGCCGCCGCGTTTGATCGCTCCGTCCCATCCCGCGCGGACGGCGGCCCAATAGTCCTTGGTCTTGGCCCAATAGGCGTCGGCGCGTTCAGCCTTGAACCCAACAAAGCGCGTGTAAGTATTCAGCGTCATTTCCTGAACGATAGGGATCAGCTTGCCGTCCTTCATTCCCATTTTCATGTTATCCTGCCGGTGAATCCAGCCCGTCGGCGTCGGCGAATGGCGGTTGATCGCCTTATAGCGGTCATAAACGGGCTTGCGGATCGCATCACGCCGCGCCAGCGGACGCCATGTCCAGTTGCTGCGCCAACGCTGGACGCCGCCTTCTTCTACCCATTCGCCCCAACCGCCGTAGCGCGGGCTATCATCGGTTTGCCAGACGGTTTGTGACCAGCGACCTTTCCGCATCGTCTGCGGCACCGCGTCAACCTTCCACTGATTTGGCCCGGCATAAACCAGCACATTTTCAGGCTCATACACCCAATCCTGCCGCCAATGCTTGACGAGACCTATTTTGCCCTCACCCATGTCAATCACAAGGATGTGCTGAAGGCTGATCTTGCGACCCGTATCCTCAATCACGCGGACGACCTCATGCCCGCCCGAAACCTTTGCTGCGATTGGGGTGTAGTCGCTCTGCCAAGCGGTCTGTTCCTGAAAATCAAACTTGACCTTGAACGCGCCGGCCATTGCGAGGATGCTTGCACGGTCAGCGTTTAGCTTGGCGGTTTCGGCCTCCGAAGATTGCGCTGCAATCGGCCCGTCGGCATAAGCAGGTGCTGCAAAGACCGCAAGCGAGGCGGCAAGCAGTAATGTAAGCGTTGGTTTGATCATCATAGTCTCCCTTATTATAAATCCTAAAATCGCACGCTCAACGACGCGCTGGCATTGCGCCCCGGCTGAGTGAAGGCGTCGGTAATCAGCGATGTATTGGCGAGGCCGCGCACGTCGGCATATTCGATATATTTCTTGTCGAATATGTTGAACACGCCGATCCGCGCGGTCAAAGCGTCACCAATTTTGATGAACGCCGTCGCATCAAGAATCGTGAACGACTGTGGCCGAAAGCATTCAGGGGCGCACAGGCCAAACACCCGCCCCGCCTCTTTGCGCGCACTGTGCGTGGCGATCAGTTGCCCGCCGAACCGCCCGCCCGGCGCGCGGTAACCAACCCCGCCGACGATCTTCACAGGATCAATCGAGAGCAATGCCGTCCGCACATTTGCCCGGTCAAACTGATTGCCCGACGCATAAGCCAGCGAGAGCGTCGCGTTCAGTCCGTTTTTGGCCTGCGCATCAAGCCGCGCCTCAGCACCCTGGATTTTCACGCGGTTGAGATTGACATATTGGAACAGCACAGGATCAACCACAGTGCCCGTACCGCTGATCTGCACCTGCGAAATGAAATTGCGGTAGCGCCCCGAAAATGCCGTCATCGCGAAATTGATACCATTGCCACCGAAGCGAATGCCGCCTTCATACGTCTCGCTGGTCTCGGGTTTGAGATCGGGATTGCGCAATGTGCGGTATGAGAAAGGGAAGGCGCTTGGGTTATCAAAAAACTGGTTGATCTCAAGCGGCGAGGGTGCCTGAAATCCGCGCGCATAATTGGCGAAAACGCTGACAATCTTATTGGGCTTGATCACGACGCCCAGCTTTGGCGAAAGTTTTGATCCATCCTGCCCACTGCCTACAAAGAAGGCCGGGAGCAGCGGGTCTTTAAGCGGATCAACTTTGTAATAATCGAAGCGGAGTGCGGGAAATAGCGTCAGCGTGCCATCGCCAACCACGATATTATCGGCAAGGTACAGCCCCGATAGCGTGAAATCAGTCACCGGAAATGCGCGCGTTGGAAACACATCGGGCGGGGTCGGTACGGTGCCGCTGCGCAAACCCTTTTGCCGGGTGACGTTGTAATCACCACCGTAAAGCAGCGTGTGCTTGATGATGCCCGTTTCAAAAATACTGCGCGCCTCAAACGCGCCACCGATCACGCGGTTTTCAAATATGTTAAGTCGCGTCCGATCAGCCGCTGTATTGCGATCTTCGGCCGAAAATTGGCTGTTTTTACCCTGTTGATAAAAGCCTGTGATTTGCAAGAAATCGACAAAACCATCATTTTCACGGGCGTAATCAAGGCTCACCCGGTCACGCTCGGTCTTGTCGCGCGCTTGCAGGTTGAGAACAGCGGTCGCGCCGAGAATGCCCGTTGCGGGAGGCGCAGTCCGCGCGCTGATCACGTCAGTGCGCGCTTTGCTGTCAAGATGGTCAAGCGTCAGGCGGACGCGGTTATCATCATCGGGCTGCCAAACCAGCTTGGCAAAGCCCGCGTTTGACTGGCTGTCCTGCGGATTGGGTGCGGTGCGCGTGCTGTTAAGCGCGCGGTTGCTCGCTTGGTTTTCAAGCTCCTTGCCGTCGCGCCGTGTGTAGGCAAACAGCGTCGAGAATGCGCCAGCACGACCCGCGATAATTGCGGTCTGCGTAAATTCATTGTCAGCCGAATCATAAGCCGTGCGACCAAGCCCGGCAAAGCGGCGGCTGTCATCCTTCAAGATGTCGGCAGGGTCGCTCGTGATGAAACTGACCGCACCTGCGAGGCCATCACTGCCATAGAGCGCTGACGATGGCCCGCGCAGGATTTCAACTGATTTGACGATGCCGATATCAACATAATCGCCGCGCCCTGCGGCTTGGGCACCAAATGAGAAACCATCGGGGACGCGGATGCCGTCCACTTGGATCAGCACGCGGTTGCCCTCAATCCCGCGAATGTTGAACCCTTCAGCGCCGCCGCGTCCAGTTGACCCGAGCGCAGCCGAAAAGCGCGATGGCGCACGGCGAACGCTGA
>JAYTMV010000044.1:0-6619 GCA_043728175.1 Sphingomonadales bacterium | reverse complement strand
TATACCGCCGCCGCGCTTCGCTGTCCGCAAACAAGCCGCATGATAGGCGGCGACATCAATATCATAGCAGCCTTCCTCATACACCGCGTGCGTCCATAGTCCGCGCAAGCCCGGCACATGCGCGTCAAGCTTCGCCCGATCCCAGCGCTCAAGCGCAACGCCGCTACCCGCAAAGCCAGACGCAAACGCCTCAAGCGCGGGACTATCTTCATCGCGGGCGAGCGTGATCGCACCGCGCGGGCTAAGAAATCCAACCTCGGCAAAATCCTCAGGCGGCGTCCGTAACCAATCGAGCGATGCACTCGTCAGCGGTTCAATCAGCGGCCCGCCGTAAGTCGCGTGCCAGAACGCATTGGATCGACCAGTCGTGTGGTACCCTGGCTGCGCCTCGGCTTCGAGCAGCAGAACCGCCCGGTGCGGCGCAATCTCAGCGGCGAGACTAGCGCCCGCAATGCCCGCGCCGACGATGGCAACGTCATAGTGAGTCATTCGACACCGTCATGCTGAACTTGGTTCAGCATCCATCTCTCCGCAAACTCTGCCTTCCCTTGCTGAGAGATAGACCCTGAAACAAGTTCAGGGTGACGAGTGTGTGCTGAGGCGTAATGGGTCATAGCGGCGGGGCCACCTTCCCCAGAAACCCATCAATCCGGCCAAGCACATCATCCCTTACCGCATCGCATTCGCGCAGGATTTCGTGCGCTGCACTCGCATCATACATATGGAACTCAGCGTCCGGTAGCCGGGCGGCAAAGCGACGAATGGCGGCTGGGCTGACCAGCCGGTCACCGTCAGTGCCAAGGATCAGCAGCGCCACCGCCACCCGCTCAAGTACGCCGGGCGCTTCGGTGCCGCGCGTTGAATTGATAGCCGCTGCAAGCCAGCCAAAACTTGGCGGGCCAAGCTTGAGTAATGGATCTTTTTCAGTCCACCATATTTCATCAGCGTAACGCTCCGCATCATGCGTTAGAAAGCGTTGCCGCGAAGCCCACGGTGCTGCGGGCCGTTCATTGCCCTTCCACGCCGGACGCTTGGCGAGGCCGATCTTGGACAGACCCGAAAACAGAAAGCGCGCCACGCCGAGAGGCACTGGCGGGGTTTCAATCCCAAACATCGGCGCGATGAACACCGCCGCATCAGGCGCGACTCGCGCCTCAACAAGCGCGCGCAGGTTCAGGTGCCCCCCCATGCTGTGCCCAATTACGATATGCGGGCCAGCAGTTGTCGCTTTCCACCGTTTGTAAAATTCGGCGAGATCGTCAATCCAGACCGCAAAATCATCGATATGGCCGACATTGACGTCATCGCTCAACCGCCCCGATTTGCCCTGCCCGCGCCAATCAAAGGCGGTTACTGACCAACCCTGCGCGTGCCAATATGCAAGGGTTTCGAGATATTTCTCGATAAAATCGCCGCGCCCTCCCTGAAACAATATTGATCCGCGTGAGTTTCCTTCGGCGGGCCAATCAAGCGTGCGCAATTGCCAGCCGTCACGCATGATCGTTTGGCTGAGTGTTGCGCCAACCGGATGGGCGCGGCGGATTTTTATTTCAGCGAGCATGGTGGATGGTTACTTTTTCGTAAGTGGTTGGCGTTACGACTGCGCGTCATGAACATGGTCATCCTCGAATATGGCTTGCTAGCCGGATTGGCAACGCTCTTGCTGATCGCTGCCATCACTGATTGGCGCAGCCGCCTGATCAACAACTGGCTAACAGGCACGATTGCGATCACAGCCCCGCTTTATTGGTGGGTGACCGGGCTGGCACTCTGGCCCGATGTTGCGATCCAAATCGGTATTGCCGTCATGGTATTTGCCATTTTTGCTGCATTTTTTGCGCTCGGCGCGATGGGCGGCGGAGACGTCAAGCTTCTGACCGCGCTCGCGCTTTGGCTGCCGCTGCTTGCCATGCTGAAGCTGTTGCTCATCATGTCAATCCTTGGCGGCGTCCTCACGCTTATCATGCTCGCCATCCACAAGTGGCAGCGCGCGCTTGGAAAACCCGAAATTCCCTATGGCATTGCGATCTCGCTCGCGGGGCTTTGGGTAATGATAGAACGAAATTTTAACCATTTTGGTTGATTAGTCGCAGTCACTTAGTCTGCCTGTAAACCGGGGGTTTCGCATCATGGATGCAAAGAAAGTAATATTGCTGATCGTCGCACTGATTGTTGCCGGGGGCACTGCCTTCATGGCAAAAACCATGTTCAGTTCAGCCGCTGCGCCGCAAACGCAGGCCGCCGTCATTCCACAAAAGATGGATGGGCCAGAAATTCTGGTTGCTACCCGCGCGCTTCCCGTCGGCACAATCATTGAGGCCGACAGTTTCCGCTATCAACCTTGGCCAAAAGATCTGATCGAGAACGCCTATTATCTTAAAGGCGAAGCCGATCCGACCAGCTTGACTGGAACCGTTGTCCGCTCAGCGGTTACAGCGGGTCAGCCGGTGACCAAAGGCGCACTGGTGAAGCCGGGTGATCGCGGATTCCTAGCCGCAGCCCTTGGCCCTGGTATGCGCGCCGTTACGGTGCCCGTATCAGCCCAGAGCGGCGTTGCAGGCTTTGTATTCCCCGGTGACCGCGTTGACCTCGTCCTGACCCAAACCGTGGAGGGTGGTGATGGCCCCGCACTTCGTGTATCTGAAACTTTCGTTCGCAACGTTCGCGTTCTTGCCACGGATCAGCGCACCTCGACCGAAGACGCCGAAGGCAAACAAGAAGTAAAAACCTTTTCGACCGTCACGTTGGAAGCAACGACACGCATTGCCGAAAAAATCGCGGTCGCTCAGACTGTTGGCCAACTTTCATTGTCGCTACGCTCGATTGCGGACAATACCGCTGAACTTGAGCGCGCTATCGCATCTGGCGAGGTCAAAGTGCCCGAGAATGGTGATGCCAAAGCCGAAAAACAGATGCTGCTGGCTGTTGCATCGCGCCCATCGGATAGTGATCCAACCTTCGTCACGGGCGCTGATGTCTCACGCTTTCAGCGTCGCACAGCACCGCGCATCGCGGCGCCAGCACAAGGTGGCGGCGCACCAGCACCCGCAACGGTTAATTTCCTAGATGCACGACCAGCAGGGCCAGTCGTCCGCATCACACGGGGTAGCAACAAAGAAGCCGAAGTCGTTTCGGTGGGGAGCAAGTAAGATGAACAGGGGCATTTCACACAAGCCATCAGGGCTTGCTCGCATCCTCTACGCGACCGTAGCGCTCAGCCTTGTAACAACGCCAATGGGCGGCTTGTATGCAGCCCCACGCGCTGCGAAGGCAAAGGCTAAGCCTGCAATGGCAAAGCCAATGATGAAGTCAGAATCGGGCTTCAACGCGCTGCGGATGCAGAAACCAACGAGTGAATTGTCGCTCTCGGTTGGCCGAGGTCAGCTTATCAATCTGCCATCGCCAATTGCTGATGTTTTCGTCGCAAACGAAACTGTCGCAGATGTTCAGGTGCGTTCAGCCACGCAGATTTATGTTTTTGCCAAAGCGGTTGGCGAATCGAGCGTGTTTGCCACAACAAAGTCGGGCGCTGTGGTCTATTCGACCAACGTGCGTGCGGGTAAGAACGTCAATTCAATTGACCAAATGCTTAAGCTCGCAATGCCCGAAGCCTCGGTTACGGCCACAACGATGAACGACCTTATCTTGCTGACGGGCACCGTCGCCGGGCCACAAGACAGTGCCGAGGCGGTTGATCTCGTCCAGTCAATGGTTGGCGAAAGTGTCAAGGTGATCAGCCGCCTCAAAACCGCGACCCCGCTTCAGGTTAATCTGCAAGTGAAAATCGCTGAAGTCAGCCGTTCGCTGATGAAGGATATTGGGGTTAATCTTGCAACAAACGACACAACCGGCGGATTTGGTTTTGGCATCTTACAGGGTCGGCCCGGTGCGGTAACCGTAAATCCAACCACAGGTACGGTAACAGGCCAGTTCACGGCTCGTCCCAATGCAACGGCGCTTGCCGGATTTGGCAAATTCCTTGGCCTCAGTGTTGGCGGAGCGCTTGATCTCGCTGAAACCGAGGGTCTTGTGACAACGCTCGCTCAGCCAAACCTGACCGCACTTTCGGGCGAAACTGCAAGCTTCCTTGCGGGCGGTGAATTTCCGATCCCGATTTCGCAGGATTTGGGTACGGTAACGGTGCAATATCGCCAGTTCGGGGTCAGTTTGGCGTTCACGCCAACAGTGCTTGCCGATGGCCGCATTTCGATGCGCGTGCGCCCTGAAGTTTCAGAACTTTCAACCGAAGGTGCGGTGCGCCTGAATGGATTTGACGTCCCAGCGCTCACAATCCGTCGTGCCGAAACGACGGTTGAGCTTGGTTCGGGTCAAGCCTTCATGATCGGCGGCTTGATGCGCAATACGCAGAGTAATGCAATTGACCGTGCCCCCGGCCTTGGTAATGTGCCGGTGCTTGGCGCGCTGTTCCGCTCAACGCGCTACCGCAAGAGCGAGACTGAACTGGTCATCATCGTCACGCCGTATCTGGTGAAACCAGTGACGGCAGGCACGATTGCACTGCCAACCGACGGCTTCAAAGCCCCAACTGATATTGAACGCGTTCTTTTTGGTCGCACCCAATCGGACAAGAATGGCGGCGAACGGCCAAAGCCAACCATGGCACCGCCGGCAACCGTCGTTGGCCCAAGCGTTGGTGAGCTTGATCCAAGCTCAGTACCAGCACTGCCGTTGCAAGCGCCAGCACAACAATCGCAGGTGCAGCCCCCGCGCAGTGACAAGAAAAAGCGCACCGAAACCGCAAACGCAGCCCCAGGGTTTAGCGGAAACTAATTGTCTTCAGGGAGATTGACATCATGCGTAACACAAAATCCTTTTTCCTGATTGGCCTGTGCCTGAGCGTTAGCGCTTGCGGCACGCAAAATCGCGGCCTCGAGTCAGTGCATCAACCAGTCGTCAGCCGGACTGATTATGTCCTCGACGTTAACAGCGGCGGTGGCGGGCTTGATGCACGCGACGCTGGCCGGGTTGAAGGCTGGTTCGAGTCGCTCCGGATCGGTTACGGAGACCGGGTTTCGGTTGATGTCGGCAACGACGGATACGGAAGTGCCGCACGCGAATCCGTTGCTGCAATTGCCGCCAAATACGGCCTGCTGCTTAACAACAGTGCGCCGATTACCGCAGGTAATGTTCCTTCGGGCAGCATCCGTGTGATCGTTAGCCGTGCCAAGGCAACTGTGCCCGGCTGCCCCGATTGGAGCCGCCCATCGGAGCCGAATTTCAATTCGCACAACGCATCAAATTATGGCTGTGCCATCAACGGCAATCTTGCCGCGATGGTTGCTGACCCGCAAGACCTCGTTCTTGGACGCGGCGGAGACAGCGCAAGCGATGCCAGCACCAGCGGCAAGGCGATCAAATCTTACCGCGAACGCAAGCCGACTGGCGAACAAGGCCTCAAAAATGAATCCTCAAAGGGAGGGAGTTAATCATGAACGCGCCTTGGTCTCCAACACGCGCAGGCGCTGCGCAGCGTGACCCCTTCGCCGCTTATATCTGCGATGAAAACACCGCCGAAAAGATCCGTCCGGTCTGCATTGAGCTTGGCTGGCAGATCGAAAAGATCAACAAGGGCGGCCTGCGCAACGCGGTGCAATCGCTTTCTGTTTCAGCAAGCCCGAACATCTTGTTTGTCGATCTGTCCGAAAGCGGCGATCCGTTGAACGACATCAATGCGCTTGCCGAAGTGTGTGAGCCCGGAACGGTTGTGATTGCAGCGGGCGAAGTCAACGACGTGCGGCTCTACCGCGATCTCGTAGCAAGCGGTATTCAGGATTATCTCCTGAAACCTTTCAGCACCGATCAACTGCGTGATGCAATCGCCCACGCACAGGCGGTTCTTAATGGCCCGCGCAACGTTGAGGCGTCGGTTGAACGTCCGCACATGATGACGGCGGTTATCGGCGCACGCGGCGGTGTCGGTGCCTCAGCACTTGCTGCATCATTGGCTTGGCTGATGAGCGATACGCACAAATGGTCAACCGCGATGCTCGATCTCGACATCCATTTCGGCACTGGCGCGCTTTCGCTTGATCTCGAACCGGGTCGCGGCCTGACTGATGCGATTGATAACCCAAGCCGCATTGACGGTTTGTTCATCGAACGCGCCATGGTGCGCGCGAGTGACAAGCTGTCGATCCTGTCAGCCGAAGCCCCGATCAATCAGCCGATGCTGACCGATGGTGGCGCGTTTTTCCAGCTTCAGGAAGAGATGCGCGCAGTGTTTGAATGCACCGTGATTGACATGCCGCGCAGTATGCTGGTTCAGCATCCGCATCTGATGGCTGACGTCCGTTCGGCAGTTCTCGTCACTGAACTCACACTTGCCGGTGCACGCGATATGATCCGGCTGTTGTCGTGGCTCAAATCAAATGCGCCGCAAACCGAAACGCTTGTCGTTGCCAACCGCGTTGGCGCAGGCGCATCCGAAGTCTCACGCAAGGATTTTGAAACCTCAATTGAGCGCAAGATCGACTTTATCCTACCCCTTGACATGAAGACGGTCTGCCAAGCCGCAAAGCTCGGCAAATCAGTCGCTGAAGTGGGCAAAGCAAGCAAGCTTGGCATCGGAATGCGCGACATTTGCAAACGCCTGATGGCG
>JAYTMV010000043.1:0-6616 GCA_043728175.1 Sphingomonadales bacterium | reverse complement strand
CGTGGCGGTCGTTTTAATCGACCAAGCACGACAGGCACGATCATCGGCGCAGGTGCGGGGGCACTTGCCGGACGCGCACTCGAAAAGTCGGGCAACCGCTGCTGATCATCTCAACCAGTTTAACAATTTATTCTCTTACCCTCGCGTAGCGTATCGGGGGCGGCGAGTTGGAGCAGAGTAATGGCTTCAACTCGCCAAATTTCATGCGAGTCCGCAATCGTTTGCGTTGACTTGGTCGAATGAGCTACCCTTGGGTCGCAATCCAAGGGCGGGGGCCGAGGTTAAAAGACGTCGGCTCCCAACCAAGTTTCACTGGGGCAGTCATATTATGACGGTGCCTAGGTGGATCGACACCAGCCCGCACTGCGATGCGATGCTGTCGGGGGACAGGGTTGCTACGCGAAGGTCGGCTTTTCATTGCGGTAGCCTCTGCATGAAAGGCCAATGGGGCTGCGGGTTGGTGTCACCCTTTCATGAATGTGTGAGAACGATTAACAAGGCGCTATGGCGTCCACTCCTTCCACCACTGATCCAATTGAATGGATCGAAACAATCAGCGCGGTCGATCCAGATCGTGCTTGGCTCGAAACGCCCAACGACGATGTTATCAGTTATCAAGTGCTGCATAGCGCCGTCAGGGCGATGGCCGCCAAACTCGCGAGTGCTGGCATAAAGCCCGGAGACCGCATTGCAGCCTGTGTCGAAAAATCGCCCGAAGCGGTAATGCTCTATTTCGCCTGCCTTTGGATCGGCGCGATCTACATGCCGCTCAACACTGGCTACACGCCCTCAGAAATTGCTTATTTCCTAGAAGATGCCGAACCTGCAATGTTTGTTGGAGGTGGCGAAGTCGAACAAACCCTCAGCCTTGCCGATATCGCTGCATTGCCCGCAGCGCCAATTTTGGATCGGCCAATCTTTGCGTCCGATAGTATCGCCGCAATGCTCTACACATCGGGCACAACCGGGCGACCAAAGGGCGCGATGCTGACGCGTGCCAATCTCGCGTCGAACGCGGTGGCGTTGATGAACGCATGGGCAATCACCGCCGACGATATCCTCATCCACGCGCTGCCGATTTTTCACGTCCACGGGCTGTTTATCGCGATCAACAGCATGACGGCGGCGGGCGCAAAAATGCTGTTCCGCGCCAAGTTTGATCCCGATGATGTGATCGCACTAATGCCGCGCGCGACGATGCTGATGGGCGTGCCGACCTTTTACACGCGGTTGCTCAGCACCCCTGCCCTCACCCCTGAAGCGACCGCCACTATGCGGCTGTTCATTTCTGGCTCCGCACCCTTGCTCGCTGAAACGCACCGCCAATTTGAGGCGCGCACCGGCCACGCGATCCTCGAACGGTACGGCATGACTGAGACTGGCATCAACACGAGCAACCCTTATGAAGGCGCGCGGATTGCGGGCACTGTCGGCCTGCCACTTCCCGGCGTCGAGGTACGGATCAGCGACGTCGAGGGCGACATCGGCACAATCGAAGTACGCGGGCCAAATGTCTTCGCCGGATATTGGCGTAACCCCGAAAAGACCGCATCCGAATTTCGCGAAGGCGGCTGGTTCATCACTGGAGACCTCGGCAAAATTGACGCGCAAGGCTATGTCCACATTATTGGACGCGGCAAGGATCTGATCATCACAGGCGGCTACAACGTCTATCCAAAGGAAGTCGAGGACGCGATCGACGCGCTGCCCGGCGTCAGCGAAAGCGCGGTCATCGGCGTGCCGCATGATGATTTTGGCGAAGCTGTGATCGCGGTCGTCGTCGGCAAAGGCCTTGATCCAGCAGCGATACTCGGCCAACTCCGAGAGCGCCTCGCCGCGTATAAACTGCCCAAGGCGATCCATGTTGTCGATGCGCTGCCAAGAAACACGATGGGCAAGGTGCAAAAAACAGTGCTGCGAGATCGCCTCACCCTATAGACAGCCACCCCATTTCGGCATAGCTTTTCCCACATGCCAAGTCATTTCGCATCCGGGCGGGTCAACCGCTATCTTGCCCGCCTCGGCTTCTCTCCCTGATCGCGGCACCCGCACCGCCACACCATCCCAAAACCCCAGTCACTGGAGAGACTGACCATGCCCCGCAATTATGATATCGCCGAACTCAAACGCCTCGACGTTGCCCACCATCTGCCAGCCCAACAGGATTACCAACTGATCGAGGATATGGGTGGCAGCCGGATCATCACCCATGCCGATGGCTGCTACATCAATGACGGCGACGGCAACCGCATCCTCGACGGGATGGCGGGCCTGTGGTGCGTCAACATCGGCTATGGTCGCCCCGAACTCGCCGAAGTCGCCGCCGAGCAGATGAAGGAACTGCCCTTTTACAATACCTTCTTCAAAACGGTGACGCCGCCCGCCGTGATGCTCGCGCAAAAGATCGCTAGCCTTACCCAAAACCGCCTGCCGCACGTGTTTTTCAACGCCAGCGGCTCCGAAGCCAACGACACCGTGCTGCGCATGGTGCGCCATTATTGGCAAGTGAAGGGCGAACCAAACCGCAAGATCTTCATCAGCCGACATAACGCCTATCACGGATCAACCGTCGCGGGCGTCAGCCTAGGCGGCATGAAATTCATGCACGCGCAGGGCGATCTCCCCATCCCCGGCATCGAGCATGTCCGCCAGCCTTACTGGTATAATGAGGGCGAAGGCATGACGCCCGAGGCGTTCGGCCTTGTCTGCGCCAATGCAATTGAAGAGCGTATTCTGAGCGTCGGCCCCGAAAACGTTGCGGCGTTCATTGGTGAGCCAATTCAGGGCGCGGGCGGCGTCATCATCCCGCCGCCTAATTATTGGCCAGCAGTTGAGGCGATCTGCCGCAAATACGGCATCCTGCTCGTCTGCGATGAAGTCATCTGCGGCTTTGGCCGGACGGGCAATATGTGGGGCCATGAAACGGTGGGCGTGAAGCCCGACATGATCGCAATGGCCAAGGGGCTGTCATCGGGCTACCTGCCGATTTCGGCGTGCGCGGTTTCGGCGGAGATTGTTGATGTCCTCAAAACGGGGGGCGATTTCGTCCACGGCTTTACCTATTCGGGCCATCCGGTGAGCGCGGCGGTGGCGCTGCGCAACATCGAGATTATCGAACGCGAGAGGCTCGTCGAGCGCACCCGCAATGACACCGGGCCGTATCTTGCGCGCGCTCTTGCCGAACAGCTTGAGGGGCACCCGCTGGTCGGTGAGGCAAGATCGGTTGGCCTCATCGGCGCGGTCGAAATCACCAGCGACAAAGCCACCCACACTCGCTTTGGCGGCGCGGAAGGAACAGCCGGGCCGATGGTACGCGATCTCTGCATCGAAAACGGCCTAATGGTACGCGGCATCCGCGACACCATCGTCATGTGCCCGCCGCTGATCATCACCCATGATCAAATTGATACGCTGGTCGGGACGATCAAGAAGGCGCTTGACTTGGCAGAGCCGAAATTGCGGGCGATTGGGTAGGGGAAGCGCGTTAACTCACTGATGATAGCATCTTATACTAAGTGATTTGATACACAAACATTCTTGACTCTCATATTTTTCTATTTTTGATAAAAAAACCCCTTCCCATGTCACTAATGATACGCTAGTAGCGTTGTGTCCCACGGTGTGGTTAATTTGAGAGACAAATGGCAAGCAACCTTCAAGGCTTTGATTTTGATAATGCGGTGAACTACCATTATGGTCAGTTCCCACCCGCTGATATCGATTACGCAAGGCTGGTTACTCAACTGGGAAACGCCAGACAAGCTGTAGCGCGCTATGACATAAAGCTGGAAGGACTGCATAACAAAGAACTCATGCTAGCGCCGCTGCGGAATAATGAAGCGGTAGTTTCCTCTCGAATGGAAGGCACGATCGCCACACTGGACGAAGTGCTTCGCATTCAAGCGGATCAAGATGATGACGATGATGATGATGGATCAGACATTGCTTACAGGCAGGAGGCGCTTGAAGTGTTTTCCTACACACGAGCTGTGAAGCAAGCACAGTCTTTAATAGAGAGCGGGCTCCCAATTTGCTCCCAAGTTATTCGCAAGGCCCACTCTCGTTTGCTATTTATGGGACGAGGTGCCGACAAGGCACCGGGCGATTTCAAAAAAGAACAAAACTACGTAGTTGATCGTAGAAACAGAAAAATCCTGTTTATTCCGATGAAGCATGAGGGACTAGAAAGCGGAATCGCCTCACTTGAGAGATATATTAACGATGACACAATCGAGCCATTAGTTCAGACGGCTATTGCTCATGCAGAATTTGAAGCGCTTCACCCATTCAAGGATGGGAATGGTCGTATTGGACGAATGCTCGTGCCGCTCAATCTCTGGCAGCGTAACGTTATTCACGCTCCACATTTCTATGTTAGTCCGGCCATAGAGGAGAGACGTGAAGAGTATATTGATCGGTTGCGAGAAGTATCCGAACATGGCGCTTGGACGGATTGGGTGTCTTTTTTTCTCGAAATCGTTGAACGCCAAGCACAGATGAATATGGAAATCACTGATAAAATTAGCCTTCTTTACAATGAAATGAAAACACGATTTGATACGGTTTTAAGATCTCGATGGGCGCTACCTGCGCTTGATTATATTTTTGCCAAACCTGTATTCCGCAACGCAGCGTTTACCAGTGCGGCTGGAATCCCCAATCAGACAGCACACAGGATGAACAAGCAATTGATTGACAGTGGCTTGCTAACAATCATTGAGCCCGCATCCGGTCGCCGAGCTGCGCTTTTGGCCTTCATGCCGTTGTTGGAGGTAGTGCGATCATGATTCAAATTCGCAGGGCTTGATCCTGCACAAAAAATTAGGGCCGCCGTTGACGCGGCGGCCCTAACCAGAGGTAGGCAACCCACCTCAATGCTGTTGTAAGCACATTATGAGTAGTGGGCCTCTGCTTTTTAGTCAATGAAACCCTTTGTTGCCGGGGGCTTCAAGCATGAAAGTATGTTACATGAATAATACAATCACACGTAAACCGATTGGTACTCGCGCCCGCACGGGGGAAGTCTGCCCTGAATCCGGTGTCTGGAAGGCAATTTCAACGCCGACTACGACTGCCCCAATCGCCAAGGGCAATCGGATGCCGCCATATAATAATCAGGCGGTTTCTTGGGAATTGATCCGGTACGCGTAATCTATGGGAAGGCCCGCCGATTTATCGGCGGGTCAACCCCATACCCAACCCCCGCATCAAAAATCGCCATCTCATACGCGATTGAGCTTTCCACCAGCATTTCCCATAGTGCGGCGACAAGCGGTTCTGGCACGCCTGCTTCCCTTGCTGCGTCCTTTGCTGCTGCGATTACGCTGGCCTTGCGGTCTTCGTCGCGGACGGCGGCGCGGTCGGTTTTGATGCGGGCGGCGGCGCGCATGTAGGCGAAGCGCTGTCCCAGAAGGGCGACGATCTGCGCGTCTACTGCGTCCACGCCTGCGCGGACTTCGGCCATGTTTGCGCAGTTTTCGGGGGCTATTGTCGTCATAATGCGGTTGCCTCAATATGGTCAATTTGCGTGGGCTTCTGCCGCGCGGCGATGATGCAGCCGGTGACGATCAGCGCGGTGCCAAGGATCGTTGGCAGCGTCACCGCCTCCTCAAAAAACCACCAGCCAAAGATCGCGGCCCAGATGAACGCGGTATATTCCACCGCAACCAGCACCTGCGCCTCTGCGCGTGCATAGGCCCAGGACAGCAGCGAAAGCGAAATCAGCGCGAGCATTGCGCTGCCCGTGAGCGCGGGAAAGTAATGCGGCGTTGGCACAACTACCTCCAGTTCCTCGCTCCAATATGCGTAAAGTGCAAGGGTAGCCGCCGCAATTAGGCTTTGAAAGAATGCAATTTCAAGAGGTTTGGCAACCTGTGCCTGCCGCCGCTGGAGGATCAGATTGCAGGAATACAGCACCGCAGACACGAAGATCGCGGCTACGCCCCATTTTGCATCGTCAGTGAAGGTGCTACCTAGCTTTCCAACGAGGATGACAAACACCCCCGCAATACCAAGAAAGGATGCAATTATAGCGTTGCGCCCGATGGTTTCCTTGAGCAGTACGGCGGCGAGATACAGCGTGATCAGCGGCGCAATGAACGACAGCGCAACCGCCTCGGCCAGCGGCACCCGAACCAATCCCCAAAAAAACAGTGTCGCCATTGGGGCAGCAAGCACCCCCCGGATAACATGGATCTTAAGCGTCGAACGCGGCGGCAGCGGCATCCGCATCGCAATGAATACAGCCCCGCCAATCACCGCGCCAATCATGCAGCGCCACAGCATCGCATTATACGCGCCAATCGCGATCGACAGATCCTTCATCAGCACGTCCATCACCGAAAAAAACGCAATGCCGAGTGTGGCCGTGGCGAACGGAATCGCAGGACTAAGGCTCGGTTTGGACATGGCGCTGCTTTAGCGAAGGTGGGCGTTACTGCCAGCCTTAAAATGCACCCGCTGGCGTGAGTGCGGCGCGCGCCTCGGCACTGTTGTCGCTGAACAACCCGTCAACGCCGGCGGCCACAAACGCCGCGATTTCGGCGGCAAGATCGCCCGGTTTGGTTGGATCGGTGCCTGCCTTTTGCCCAGTGGGGAGGAAATAATTCTCACGCCG
>JAYTMV010000042.1:0-2786 GCA_043728175.1 Sphingomonadales bacterium | reverse complement strand
AAACTCACGGCAAAAACGGGGGTGGAAACAGTGGCAATCGCCAGTGCGGCGAGCGAAACAAGATTTTTCATGGGAAGGCTCCTCAGCAAATAATATGGCGCAATGGTGAAACTTTGTGGCGCACTCGTCAAGCGCTGCGCCATGCCATTCGTCGAATGAATAACGCTGTCAGCAGACCAAGAAAGCTGGTGAGAAACGCTGTCGTTTTTACCGGCTGTGCGGTCGCCGCAATGTGCGCCAAAAGGTCGCTGCCCCTGAACTGCATGATCTGGATAAACTGGCAGATCGTTTCAGCATAATCAGCGATGCCAACGATGATCGCAGCAGCAACGATTACCCAGCCAAGCCGTCGCAATGCCGGTTTCGTGGCCTGTGCAAACACCCGCCCGCCGCAATATGCTCCGAACGAATATACCGCGATATAGACAAGATCGATAGCCATGCCGAAACGCGCCAGCTCCAGCACACCCGCCGCGTGCCAAGCGCCCTGAATGGCATCCACGCGCGCCGCCGTTGCTGCCGATTGATGATCCCTGATACCCCAAGGCGAAACGTCGCTCACGAACCACGGGTTCATGGCAATCATCGCCGTCAGAATCAGCAAGCCGCCGAGCCAACAGCGCCAGAAATTACGCTCTAATTTGCTCTCCGCCATCATCGCTCTCTCCCGGTAGCATATTCGCCGTTTCGGCTTCATCGCGGCTCAACCGGTAAATGACGTGAAGCACAGGCGGCACCCCGTTGATCGCTTCGGCAATGTAATCGCCGTCGAGCCGCGCTCCAATTTTTTCAATGGCGCGACGCGAACGGACGTTGGTCGCGCCGATATTGAAGCGGATGCTGTCGAAAAATCGGAACGCATGGCTTAGCATCAGCGTCTTCATCTCGCGATTGTAAGTTCCTCCCCAATAATCGCGCGCGAGGAAACTCCAGCCGATTTCGATCTCGTTCCGCTCGGGCACAAAGTTCGCATAGCGGCTCCCGCCAATGATGCTGCCGGAGGCGCGGTCGATGACGGCCAATGCGCCGCGCGATTTCATCGCCCCGGCAAAATATTCGCGGAACACCGGTTCTTTGTAGCGGTCCCACGCCGGGTGTACTTCCCAAAGCAGCGGATCGGACGCAACCGCATACATCGCTTCCCAATCATCCCCAGTGAGCGGACGAAGCAGCAGGTTATCGCCAACGAGCGTAGGCTGCAAATCGGTTGTCACCATAATGGTCCCGTCAAAGCCGCAACCATTGCCTGCCCAAGCTCTGGCTTCACCACAGCGCTCATATGATTTCCGGGGACCGCGAACAGCTTGCCATGCGGAAGCAGTTCGGCCAGCTCCGAAGCCGAGCCGTTGTCTTCATCGTCCTCGCCACAAATCACCGCGATGGGCAGATCAAAGCCGCGCAACTCTTCCCCGCTGGTATCGACGAACGTATCGAGCACAAGTCGAAGCGCAACCGGATCGCCACCAGTGGTTTTCAAAAACGCCTCCGCCATCCACGCAGGCGAACCTTTTTCGTGCTTGCCCAGATTGTCGAAGATATGGCGGAAATGGTCGCCTCGTTTGTCGGTGCTCGTCAGGCCTTGTAGCCCCATCCCCGATATGATTGCCTTGCCCGGTTTGCACCCGCGCGCAAGCATTCGAGCGACCGTCCGTCCGCCTAGCGAATAACCGCCAAGGTCGAAATCGGACAGGCTCAGATGCGCAATCAGCGCGAACTGGTCGTCAGCCAATACATCTTTTGGATAAAGCGCCGGATCATGCGGCTTCCCGCTCAGCCCGTGCGCGCGGAGGTCGGGCATGATGACCCGGTACCCTGCTTCGGCCAAAGCAGCGGCATGACCGAATTTGATCCAATTGGTATTGGCCTCACTGATATAGCCATGGATCAGAACAATCGGTCGCCCCTCCCCCGTCTCGCGCCACGCGATCTGGATGCCGTCGCTCGCCTCGAAGGTATGCGTAGAAATCATGTGCGCTTTGCCAAGCCCTTATGCTGCATCCGCCAGACCGCCAAATCGATGCGGTCCTGTCCGAAAAACGGTTCGCCGTCGAAAACCAAAGTCGGCACACCCCAATGGCCTGATGCTTCGAGCGCGGCCTGATTTGCTGCAATTTCAGCGTCAAGTGCATCGGCATCACTGGCGGCTTCGACATCGAGTTCGGCCAGATCCAGTCCGGCCCGCTCCGCCGCGCTAGCGATATGCTGCCCCTCATGCCAATTCTCCGTCCCGCCCCAGATCAGCCGCGAAACCTCGTCGCAAAGGGCCAAGCTCTTCCCCCGCCGCGCAGCCGCCTGCCCCAATCGAGTAAGGCGGCGAATGTAGGGCTGCTCGACCGCAATCTTGCGCGTCCGCACATCTTGGACGATAGGATCGGGACGTGGCGGCCCGAACGGAATGTCATGAAACTGCGCGACACGGACTATGTCGGTAAAAGTATAGCGAAGCCAGTTCGGATGACTGCGTTCGAAAAAAGCAGGATCGCGGATCGCCAGCGGATAGACCGGGCGCAGGTTGAGGGTCAGGTCATATTCTTCAGCCAGCGCGACGTATCGCCGCGTTGCCAGATAGCTGTAAGGGCTGCGGAACGACCAGAAAATATCTGCGGTCAGGGTCATGCCGCCCGAATGCGCCATGAACCGATAAATTGCAAATTTTCAGCTTTACAAGCTTGCTTATCATAAGCATGGCTACTATAAGTAGCGAATGAGTGAAAGTTTAGGCTATTTGATTGCCGATACCGGCAGGCTGATCAGAAAAGCGTTCGACGAGCGCGCTCGCGCCATCG
>JAYTMV010000041.1:0-16369 GCA_043728175.1 Sphingomonadales bacterium | reverse complement strand
GCTTCGACATGCTGGATGCCGGCATTGTTGATCACGATATCAGCGCCGCCAAGTTCGGCATTGCATGTGGCAACCATCGCAGCAATCGCCGCAGCGTCGGACATGTCTGCACCGCTGTGGAGCGCTTTTGCGCCCGACGCTTTTGAAAGTGTTTCAAGCTGAGCGGCAATCGCATCTGCCTCACCAAAGCCATTGATCATAATTGCCGCGCCTTCGGCAGCAAGGGCGGCTGCATAGGCCGCACCAATGCCCGAGGTTGCGCCAGTGATCAGTGCTGTTTTACCTTTCAAAAACATTATTTACTTCCTCTTGCCCACGTACCAATTGCTGCGGATTGTGCCGCACGAACATTGGCGCGGTAGCGCACAAGCGAGGCCGCCGTAATGGCGTCACCGCGTGCTTCGGGCGGCAAAGCCTTGTTGGCGTAAGCCATTACAGCATCGGCAATTTTCGCGTCAGTTGCCCCGCCAGCAAGTTCAGGAATAAAGCCCGGTCGTGAGCTTTCCTCTAAGATGGCATTCACCGCTTTGGCATTAGCGACGCCCCAATTGAACGCCATCTCCGGATGTTCACCTGCAACCGCGCGAATGATTGAAGCACGCACGGGCACAGGCGCTTCATCAGTAAGCGCTATAGCGAGCGCGCGTTTTGCGAGTTCAGGATCAGCGACTGCACCGAGATAGCCATAATATAGCCGTTTTGCGACTGGGCCTTTTTCAGCTTTTGCGCGTTCGTGAAGCGCGTCCCATGCCTTCGCGTCGGCTGCGAAGGCCGCAATGGGGAGTGCTGTGAGGCGGATTGCGCCGCTTACGCTTTCAGGCGCTTTGAAGCTTGCTTCGGCGAACGCTTGCGCCCTTTCGCGCACGCTGACATCGCCAAACCGACCGAGCAGCGGAATAATCTGCTCACGTAACTGGGCAACCGCTGGGAGTTCACCCGGCTGCGCCTCCCAGCCAACACGTTCAAACACGGGGCGTAATAGAGCAGAGGCGCGCACGCGGAATGGTGCCTGTTCGGGCGCGCCGCGAAGACGGTCATTGATGCTTTCAAGTTGGGTGGTCGCCAATGTCCATACCAGCGGTTGCGCGTCGGCTTTGAGCGAGGCGACAAGTGCCAGATACCGCTCGACTGATTTATAACCGCCATTGGCAAGCGCATAGCTATCGGCGAGTAGCCCAATCTGATCATCAAGCGTCAGGCTGCCGAAATTATCCTTTAGCATTTCAAAATGCACGGGCGAATAAAGCGTTCTGAAATAAGCACTTTGCCCCGCATTGACGATTAATGGCCCACAGCCTTTGATTGTCACATTCGTCGGCTTTGCTCCGCTGACGATCACGTCCATTTTTGTGTCGCCAGTGCTGACGCGCGCGGGCACACGCCAAAACCGCGCGCCTTTTGATGCCGCATCAAGGCCGAAGCGCGCTTGCGACAATGTGAACCTGCTTTGCCCATTGACGCATTTCGGTACGCCGACGTTGACAAGCGGCACACCGCCTTGGAGCGTGAACCCGGCCATGATATTAGCAACCGGCTTGCCCGAAGTGGCGGATAGTGCCGCCCAAAGATCATTTGTTACGGTGTTTCCATAGGCGTGCTTCGCCATATAATTGCGCACACCTGCGCGAAATGCATCACGCCCAACCGACGCTTCAAGCATACGGATCACGGCTTCGCCCTTGCGGTAAGTGATCGAATCGAAGGCTTGGCTAATTTCATCAACGGTGTTGATTTTCTGGATGATTGGATGCGTTGAGCTGCGCGCGTCTAGGCTCATCGCGCCCTGACGGTCAAACGCCAGCGACTGAGTGAGTGATCGCCACTCGGGGTTAAGGTCATTCGCAACCTTAGACGCCATCCATGATGCGAAGCCTTCATTCAGCCAAAGATCATCCCACCACGACATCGTTACCAGATTGCCAAACCATTGATGCGCAATTTCATGCGCAACGTTGCCAAACACATCCTGTTTCTGGCTTTCGGTCGTCAGCTTTGGGTCAATCAGCACGGTGCGCTCGAAATAAAGGATCGCGCCCCAATTCTCCATCGCACCGAAAAATTGGCTCGATCCGGGCGCTGCGATCATGTCAAGTTTGGGCAACGGATAGGGTACGCCAAAATAATCGTTATAATAAGCGATCAGCCGCTTGCCACTTTCAAGCGCATAATCGCCCTGATCGACCACACCCTTGCGCGTGATCACGCCAATTTCGGTGTTGCCCGCCATGAGGGTTTTGCGTTCGATATCACCCATCCCGAAGAACAGTAAGTAGCTCGACATTTTGGGTGATTTGGCGAAGCTCCATAGCGTGCCTTCGGGCGTTTCGACCTTGGCCGTTACGGGCATGTTTGAATATGCGGACTGCCCCTTTGGCGAAAGCGCGGTGAGCGTGAAGGTCGCTTTCATCCCCGGCTCATCAAACATCGGCGCAAATCGGCGCGCATCGGGTGCCTCGAACTGTGTCGCGAGCATCCGCGCGTCTTTTCCGTCAACGCTCTTATAATCAATCGCAAACAGGCCAGCGGCGGACTGGCTGATCTTGCCCTTCCAATCAAATGAGAGCTTATGTTCGCCAGCACTCACAGGCTTGGCGAAGCTCAATGTGACCGTTTGCGCTTTTGGATCAAGTTTGATTGCGGTTGCCGCAACCCCGTTGAGCAGCGCTTTGTCGATGCTAAGGTCTGCTGCATTGAGTGTAATCGTCGGCGTCGGTGCGCTGACTTTGACGAGGATCGTACTGCTGCCCGTAAAATTGAGCTTGGCGGCATCGGGATTGACGCGAATGTCATAATGAATTGGGGTCACACCCGCAGGCAGGCGTCCGGTTGCGGCAACGGCGGTTGTGGTCAGCGACGCAAAAACAAGCGCCGGGGTAAAACGTATAAGCGAAATCATAAATACTCCTGAGCAGTGCTCAACTGACGCGACTCAAGCACAAAGCCCAAAATGACGCCAGCGGATTTTTGCTCGACGTGAGCGTAATGACGCGGCATTGTCACCCACAGTATGAGTGGAGGGACGCGCGATGCGGCTTGATGACGAACAAGAAAGCACGAATATCGAGGTGCAAAGCGGTTCACGCGGGGGCTTTGGCTTCCCCGGCATGAGTGGCGGGCTTGGTATTGGCGGCGGTAAGATGGGTTGCGGTACCATTATTATCATATTGATTGCCGTGTTCGTGTTCAAGGTTGATCCAAGCGCGCTGCTTGGTGATGGCAGCACTCAACTTTCTCCGCAGCAGCAGACCGCGCCGAGCGGCGCACCTCGTCAACTTACACCGATCCAATCGACCGCCGCCAAAGTGCTTGGCTCGACCGAGCGGCGCTGGGAGGAAATTTTTTCGCGCAATGGGCAGCGCTACCCCGCACCTGCAATGTCTTTTTACACGCGCGACGGCAATTCAGGGTGCGGAGCCGCGCAATCGGCGATGGGGCCGTTTTACTGCCCCGCCGACCAGAAGATTTATATTGATACGACATTCTTTGAGGAATTGCGGACTCGCTTTGGCGTCGATGGCGATTTTCCAATGGCCTATGTAATCGCGCATGAGGTTGGTCATCACATTCAGACGATCACCGGAACGGCTGAAAAGGTGCAGCGCGCGCAGCAGCGGGCGAGCAAGGCCGAAGGCAACAAGCTTCAGGTCGCGATGGAGCTGCAGGCGGACTGCTATGCGGGCGTTTGGGCTCGCAACGATACCGACCTCCTTGAAGCAGGTGACATTGAGGAAGGTCTTCGCGCCGCCGAGGCAATTGGCGACGATACGCTACAGCGCGCGAGCCAAGGCGTTGTCGTCCCCGAAAGCTTCACTCATGGTAGTTCAGAACAGCGGATGGCGTGGCTCAAGCGCGGGCTCGACAGCGGCGATCCAGCGCAGTGCAATACGTTCGGGGGGTAGGCCGGTGCGGATCGGCGTCGTCGCGCCAAGCTGTCAGTTGGATGCGTCGATCCCTGAGCGACTCACTGACTTAGTAAGCGCATCCTACGGCTGCGACGCGCCTGAAATCCTGTTCCATGACCAATGCTTCCTGTCATGCGGCCATTTCGCTGGTTCCGATGAAGCGCGGATATCGGCGCTAGTCGACTATGCCAATGATCCAACGCTTGACGCGATCTGGTTCGCGCGCGGCGGCTACGGCGCGTGCCGGGTGGCAGAGGCCGCGCTCGCGCAATTTGGTTCGGCCGCGCAGGATAAGCTCTACATGGGGTTTAGCGACGCCGGGTTCTTGCTCGCTGGCCTTTATGCGCAAGGTGTCGGGCGGGTCGCGCACGGGCCAATGCCCGCTGATCTTAACCGAGAAGGTGGTGAAGCGGCGGTGCTCCGCGCGCTTGACTGGTTGCTTGATCCGGTCGCGCCCGAAGCGCCTCAGGCTGCGTTTAATCTAACAATCCTCAGCCAAGTGCTTGGCACCCCGCTTCAACCTGATCTGACGGGCCATGTCCTGATGATTGAGGAAATCGCCGAATATATGTACCGGATTGATCGCACTTTATTTCATGTGACCAGCAACGCAGCAATCCACAAAGTCGCCGGGATTAAACTTGGGCGGTGCAGCCAAGTGCCCGACAATGATCCTGTGTTTGGTATGGATGAAATCGTGGTTATGCAGCATTGGTGCGCCGTGAGCGGCATTCCTTATCTTGGCCGTGCTGACATCGGCCATGATGCGGCAAACACAGTCGTCGCGTTCAATGGGCATTCACGCGGATAACGCTATTAGTCAACATACAGGGCAAAGCGGAGTGTAATATGACGAGAGTTTTTGCCCTGTGCGTAATGGCTTTGATGACCAGCGGCTGCATCGCCCGGCTCGCAGCCGATGTTGTCACTGCGCCAATTAAAGTTGTTTCCAAAACTGCTGATGTTCTCACCACCAGCCAGTCCGAGGCGGATGAGAAACGCGGTCGCGAGGTGCGCAAAGACGAAGAGCGCCTCGGCAAACTCGCCCGCGAGCGTGATAAGGCGCAGCGTGCTTGTGCAAAAAACCCCGGAAGTGATGCCTGCGCACGGGTTGATCAACTTAATGATGAACTCGGCGGGTAACGCGCGCCCCCTTGCCCCGGCTGGCTTCCGTCGGCATAGGCACTCACTATGTCTGAGATGTTCAAAATAGCCCTTCCCGATGGCTCCGTGCGTGAGGTTCCGCGCGGCAGCACGCCTGCTGATATTGCCGCCGCGATTGGCCCCGGCCTTGCCAAAGCCGCGATTGCTGCGCGTGTTGACGGCGAATTGCGCGATATCACGCGCCCATTTGACGGCGATGCAACGCTCGCACTCGTAACTGCAAAGGATGAGGCTGACGCGCTTGAGCTTGCCCGCCATGATTTTGCGCATGTTTTGGCTGAGGCGGTACAATCGCTGTTTCCGGGCACGCAGATTACCTTTGGGCCATCGACAGATGATGGCTTCTACTATGATTTCGCGCCCAAGGATCGTCCTTTTACAGATGAGGATTTGCCAGCGATTGAAGCCGAGATGCGGCGGATTATTGGTGCGAATAAGCCACTGACCCGCGAAGTGTGGAACCGTGCTAATCTGATCGCGCGCTGGCAACAGCAGGGCGAAAGCTTCAAAGCCGAATGGGCAGCCGAACTGCCCGAAGGTGAGACGCTGACGGTTTATCGTTCGGGGCCAAAAGACTCTCCAGATTCCTGGCTCGATATGTGTCGCGGGCCGCATTTGGCCTCGACGGGGAAGCTCGACCCCCAAGCGTTCAAACTGATGCGCGTTAGCGGCGCATACTGGCGCGGTGATCAGAATAATCCTCAGCTTTCAAGGGTTTACGGTACTGGCTGGCTCAACAAGAAACAGCTTGATGCGCATTTGCTCCGGCTTGAAGAGGCCGCCAAGCGCGATCACCGCAAAATTGGCCAAGAGATGGATTTATTCCATCTTCAGGCCGAAGCGCACGGCAGCGTTTTCTGGCATCCCAATGGCTTTATCATTTATCGTGCGCTTGAGGCCTATATGCGTCGTCGTCTTGATGCGGCTGGCTATTTGGAAGTCAAAACCCCGCAGATTATGGACGCGCGCCAGTGGGAGCAATCGGGCCATTGGGGCAAGTACCGCGAGAATATGTTCGTTATTCCCGATGAGGTGCCCAACACCGAAGATGAAGGGCCAGTGATTTCGGACAAAGCGCAGTGGATGGCGCTCAAGCCGATGAACTGCCCCGCGCATGTGTTGATTTTTCGTCAGGGGATTAAGAGTTATCGTGATCTTCCGCTGCGGCTTGCTGAAATGGGCTGTTGTCACCGCAATGAACCGCACGGCGCGCTCCACGGTCTGATGCGGGTGCGGCAGTTTACGCAGGATGATGCGCATATCTTCTGCCGCGAAGATCAGATTGTCGAAGAAATCGCCCAATTCTGCGATCTGCTTGATGTGATCTACAAGGATCTTGGCGGGTTCAGCTATGCGATCAAACTCGCGCTACGCCCTGAAAAGCGCTTTGGCAGCGATGAGATGTGGGATTGGTCTGAACAGTCAATGCGCGATGCCGTCGCGGCGACGGGCCGTGATACGCCAGAATGGGGCTGGGAAGAGCTTCCCGGCGAAGGCGCCTTCTATGCGCCAAAGCTCGAATTCCATCTGACCGACGCGATTGGCCGGACATGGCAGGTTGGCACGATTCAAACCGATACGGTTCTGCCCGAACGGCTAGACGCGTCTTATATTGGTGAAGACGGCGCAAAGCACCGCCCCGTTATGCTCCACCGCGCGATCCTTGGTTCCTATGAGCGGTTTATCGGGATACTGATTGAGCATTATGCGGGGCGTTTCCCCGTCTGGCTTGCGCCGGTGCAGGCTGTGGTTGCGACGATTGTTTCGGATGCGGATGCCTACGCGGTGGAAGTGGTTGACATGCTCAAGGCCGCCGGCATTCGCGTGAATAGTGATCTCCGTAACGAAAAGATCAATTATAAAGTGCGCGAACATTCACTCGCAAAGGTGCCGCACCTCCTCGTTGTCGGTGGGCGTGAGGCCGAGCAACGGACGGTGGCGATCCGCTCACTTGGTTCAGATGGTCAGCGGATCATGAGCGTGGAAGAGGCCATCGCGATGCTCAAGGATGAGGCAACACCGCCCGATTTGCGATAAATCTGGACATATTTGACAATTATGGCTATAAATTATGGCCATAAAGGAGGCTGTTATGGCCAGATACAGCGTTGCGATCACCAAGAATAACCTCTCAAGCCTGATCGACAAGGCGCTTGCGGGTGAGGAGGTAGTGATTACGCGGCACGGGAAGCCGATGGTTGCGCTTTCTATTGTCTCGCAGGATAGTGAAGTTGAAGTCGATATGGAGTTGCGCCGCGAATGGAGTGAACGGCTTCAGCGTCTTCGTGACTCGATGCCGCCTATGCCGATGAGCTATCTTGAAATGAAGCGGCTCGAACAAGACGAGTGGGAACGAAAGTTTGATCGTTGAACCATTATGCTGATACCTCGGTGATCGTTCCGCTGTTTCTTAACGAACCCACATCTAAAATCGCCGCTAACTGGTTTGAGATCAGCCGTAAAAAAATAGTGGCTAGTGCCTTAGCGATTGGCGAGTTTCATGCCGTTCTCGCAAAATATATTAGAATGGGCGTAAAAAATGAAAACGAAGCTATTGAAATAGCGGCTCAGTTCGATCTCTGGCGGAAAAATGCGACGATCCATGCCGATCATGAGAGCGTTGATTTTGAAATTGCGGCTCACTTGGTCAGAACACCTTTCCCAAAACTTCTGATGCCTGATGCACTGCATCTGGCAACATGCAAACGCCTAGGTCTTATATTGGTGACCTTCGACAAGGATCTAGTGATTATCGCAGCCCGCGAAGGCATCACAGCTATCCTACCCGCATGACCCTTATCGAATCCGCAACCGGACTCACCCCGACTGCAATCGCGCTTGCCGCCATGATGACCTTTGGTGCCGCCGCGATCCGGGGGCTGACAGGCTTTGGCATGGCGATCATCCTTGTGCCTTTGCTTGGGCTGGTCATTCGGCCTGATCAGGCGGTGGTGCTCGCGATCCTCTTGCAATTTCTGATTGGGCCAGTTGGTATCAAGACGATCATTGCTGATAGTGACCGACCAAGCAGCCTGATGATCGCTGGCTTTGCAATGCTGGCGACGCCTTTTGGCCTATGGTTGCTTGCGCATACCGCGCCTGATCTGGCACGGCTGCTAATCAGCGGAATCGCGATTGGCGCGTTCATTTTGGTCGTCATGCCAAAAGGGCAGGGGCTTGCGCCGAGGCGCGCGGTCACAGCAGTAACCGGGCTTGCAGCCGGCATTCTCACGGGCTTTGCAGCGATGCCGGGGCCGCCCGTTGTGCCTTATTATCTGCGCGGCGCGTTCACGCCGATCACCGCTAGAGCATCAATGATGCTTGTTTTCTTTGCAACCGCAACTGCGGGGACAATCGCGTCAACGCTGCTTGGCCTGACGACAGTGCCACTGATGCTGATCGCGGCGGCCCTATTCGTGCCAATGCTCATTGGCAATCATCTGGGGCAAATGGCGTTTGGTCGGGTTAGTCCAACCATCTGGCGCAGCATGGTTGCGCTCCTTCTTGGTGTTGCTGGTATTGCGGCCATTATTCGTTTGCTATGAACGAAGGATTTGGCGCGCTCGTGCGTTAAGTTACCCAGTTGAGGTAGTTTATGTTGGCGACGGCTGCATTGATTGATGAAAATGACGATGCCTTGATGGCGCGCGTTGCGCTGCGCGATGGTGCGGCATTTCGCACTCTGATTGATGCTTATGCAGTGCGGCCGCACCGAATTGCCTACCGTATGCTTGGCGATGCAACCGAAGCTGAGGATATTGCTCAGGAAGCGCTGCTCAGGCTCTGGAGCCAAGCGGAGAAGTGGCAACCCGGCGGGGCAGGGGTTTCGGCGTGGCTAGGCCGTGTGGCGACCAACCTGTGTCTTGATCGGCTGCGGCGGCGAAAGTTTGCGAGTGACGAGGCAGTGCCCGAACGTGCTGATAATGCGCTAGGGGCCGACGAAGCGATAGACGAGGATCGGCTCCGTGCGCAGACAGTTGCTGCGGTACAGGCGCTGCCAGATCGGCAACGCGCGGCGATCATCCTGACTTTTTATGAGGATTATTCAAACATGGCGGCGGCAGGGGCACTCGATATGAACATCAAGGCGTTTGAATCGCTGCTGCTGCGCGCACGGACGGCCCTGCGCACGGCACTTGGGGGAGAAGCAAAATGAGCGATCCCAATCCAATCAATGATGTAATTGCGCGCGCGCTTGACCGTTATAATGTGCCGCCGCTTTCAGCCGCTTTTGCGGATCGTTTGGTTGCAAACGTACTGATTGGGGACACGCTTGAAGCGCTCCCGCCGATAACAGAAGGACGACGAGAACGGCGCGGTGTCTGGGCGCGGGGACGCAGGGTGGTGATTGGCGTTGCCGCATTCAGCCTGATGAGTGCGGCTGCGGCGGCGACCGGTGTGTTCGGCGACGCCGCGAAGAATGTGCCCGTCATCGGGCCGCTGATTGCCATCGTTGCGCCAGCGCCCAAACCAAAGGCAATTGTTGCGCCCAAGCCAAAGCGTGCGCCTGTTGCGCCAAAGCTCGCGCCGCCGCCAGTGGTTGTTGAGGAGCCGTCGATTGAAGTGGCAGAGCCGATTCCAGGGGAAATCCTTCCGCCGAGAGTGCGTCGTCAAATCCGCCGTGAGTTTATGGCGCAGCGCGTGGTGGATCAGATCGAGCGCAATGAAGCGCTTGGGATCAAGCCGACACCCGAAGAGCGCGCCAAATTTGCCGAACGGCTTGCGCAACTCCCCGCCGGTCAACGGCTCGCGCTGATCAAACGTGTCCGCGATATCCGGCGCGAACGGCAGGCTGCAATCACGCCAGAGGGAAGCGAAGTACCAAAGCCGACAATCCCGCTGCTGAGTGCCGAACAACGCCGTCAACTCCGCGAAGACCGGATTAGGCTGCGCGAGGAACGGCGTTTGCGACAGATGCAGGCGGAGCAGGAAGCGGCACCTGCGCCTGATAAGCCTGCGCCGCAAAATTAACGCGAAGGGTTTTGTTCGCTCGTGCGTTGAAGGGATATGAGCTGATAGCTTTCCGCCTGATCCGTGACCCCGACGTCAGGTGGTTTGAATATCCTGCCCATGATCAAATCGTCGGGCGCATGGTTGGCCTCCCCTCCCATGCGCCCGATTATTTTGCTTAATTCGCCTTGAGCCAAGCGATGATCTCGGCGCGTTTGACCGGATCTTTTTCGCCGTTGAACTTCATTTTGTTGCCCGGCACCAAGGCCTTTGGGTTGGTGATCCAAGCATCAAGCGTCTTTTCGTCCCAGCGCGGGGCCGCCTCAATCAGCGCGGTTGAATATTTGAAGCCAGCGACTTTACCTGCTGGTGCGCCGGCAATGCGGTGAAGCCTAGGGCCAATTTTGTTTTTACCATCGGCGGCAACGGTGTGACAGCGGCTGCACTGGGCAAAGCTTTTGGGTGCGGCATGTGCAACGGCAGGAGCTTCAAGCAGAAGCAATATACTGGCAAGACGCGTAATCATTTTTTCTCCGCAACCATATCCAATGCTCGAAGCATCAGTCCGATAAACTTATTCTCATCAACGGCTTGCGCGTTGTTATTCCAACTTCCTGTGACAATATGCCATCCGCCCGAAGGGGCTTGGGCGAGGAAGCTCATTGCGATCACGCCAAGCTCTGATCCGCCTTTGCTGCCAACATATTTCCATTTCTTTGTGGTAGCAGGGGCGACGCTTTTGGCCATGATTTCGAGCACAGTTGGGTTTTGCAATGCGCGCAGATGATCCATCAGCAGGACGACATCGCTGGGAGAGGCGAACCATTCGATCGTGTCAATTGATGCGGGCTTCGCGATCAAATTGGCGGTGTTGATTTTTTCAAAGCCAACGCCGCTGATTTTTCGTTTGAGCAACGCGCGCTGCTGGACTTCGCCTGCACTCACATATTTGGCGAGCACCCCTTTATAGTCGCTTTTGAGCAAAAAGGCTTCGACCGTTGAGAGG
Source organism: Sphingomonadales bacterium (assembly GCA_043728175.1). Lineage (GTDB taxonomy): Bacteria > Pseudomonadota > Alphaproteobacteria > Sphingomonadales > Sphingomonadaceae > Aquisediminimonas. The sequence goes on along the minus strand of JAYTMV010000041.1, from coordinate 5,347 downwards.
AAGGGGAGCATCTTTTCGGGCGCGCTATGACCGACAAGGCCAACGCGCGCCTCAACCCGGTCGCGGCCGAGCAGGAACAGCAATTCATCGCTCGCGGCATTGTCGCTGACCGCGATCATCCATGTCGCCAATTGCTCAAGCGTGACAGAGGTGCCGACTGACAGGCTTTGCGTCGCGGGCGATGAAAAGGAACGGCGCGTGAGCGGGATCGTGTCAGACCATTTGCGCTTTCCGGCGTCAATTTGGGCAGCGAGTTCGGCAAGAATGTAGAGCTTGAAAATCGAGCCAATCGCAAACTGCTCCTCCGTCGCGCGGCCAGCAATTGCGGTGCGTTTGCCGTCCTCACCAAAGCTTTGTAGCACATAGCCGACCCGGCCCGGCAACGCGGCAAGCTCGGCATCGATTTTGGCAAGGCTGTCGTTTGCGATCACCGGCTGTTCGGGAACAATGCGGAAGCCAATGATTTTGCTTGGCGGGGTGGCCTCTATGCTCACATCAACAATCGCATTCGCTTTTTCAAACTGAACTTTGAGTATTGCGACGGTTTCGCCAATTTTCTGGATTTGGGTAATTTTTAGCGGCGCACCAAATTGGGCGACAACGCCCTCCGCAAAGGCCTTCATCTGCGCGGCGGAGGCGACTTTGCTTAGGAACCGTGGATCGAAAAAATCCTCGGCCTCTACGGTGCCAAGCAATAGCGGGATGACTTGATCGATCCGCTGATCAAGCGGGGTATTGGCTTTCTCTGCCTCAAAGGGCTGTGCGGCGGCTGCGCTCATAATTCCCAACCCTCCATATAGGAGAAATAGTGCGCACATCGCGCGCTTCAGGATCACGCGTCGATCACTTCCTCGCTCACCCGCGCGGCATTTTCCTGAATGAAGCGGAAGCGGTGTTCGGGGTTTTTGCCCATCAGGCGGTCAACCAGATCGCGCACGCCTGCGCGCTCCTCATATTCCTGTGGCAGGGTGACGCGGATCAGTGTTCGGCTCTTGGGGTCCATCGTCGTTTCGCGGAGCTGACCGGGGTTCATCTCGCCAAGCCCTTTGAAGCGACCAACATCAACCTTCTTGCCCTTAAACGGCCCCGCTTCAATCTCGGCACGGTGCGCATCATCGCGCGCATAGAGCGACTTTGCGCCAACGGTCAGGCGGTAAAGCGGCGGCTGTGCCAAAAACAAATGCCCGCGCCGAACGATCTCAGGCATTTCTTGGAAGAAGAATGTCATCAGAAGCGTCGCGATATGCGCGCCGTCAACGTCTGCGTCAGTCATGATGACGACGCGTTCATAGCGCAGATTATCGGCATTGCAATCCTTGCGGACGCCACAACCAAGCGCGAGCGTTAGGTCGGCAATTTCGCTATTGGCACGGATTTTATCCGCCGTGGCCGAAGCAACGTTGAGGATTTTGCCGCGTATCGGCAGGATCGCCTGGGTCTTGCGGTCGCGCGCTTGCTTGGCGCTGCCGCCCGCGCTGTCGCCCTCAACGATGAAGATTTCGGTGCCTGCCGGATCATCCGATGAACAGTCAGTCAGCTTGCCGGGGAGGCGCACCTTGCGGCCCGAGGTTGCGGTTTTGCGCTTAACCTCTTTCTCTGCCTTGCGCTTGAGCCGCTCATCCATCCGGTCAAGTACGAACGCGAGTAGCGCCTTGCCTCGTTCCATATTGTCCGCCAGATAATGATCGAAATGATCCTTGACCGCATTTTCGACGAGACGCGCCGCCTCAGGTGAGGTCAAACGGTCTTTGGTCTGGCTCTGAAATTGGGGATCACGGATGAACACGCTGAGCATGATTTCGCTGCCAGTGATCACGTCATCGGCGGTAATCCCGTCGGCTTTCTTCTGCCCCGCAAGCGCCCCAAAAGCGCGGATGCCCTTGACGATTGCGGCGCGCAGCCCCGCCTCATGCGTGCCGCCGTCGGGCGTGGGGATGGTGTTGCAATACCAGCTATAGCTACCCTCGCTCCACAGCGGCCACGCGATCGCCCATTCAACGCGGCCTGCGCCATCGGAGAAATCCTGATTGCCAGAAAAGAAATCGGACGTGGCGCACTCACGTTCGCCGACTTGTTCGCGCAAATGATCAGCAAGGCCGCCGGGGAATTGGAATACGGCTTCGGCGGGCGTATCATCGCTGATCAGCTCAGGCGTGCATTTCCAGCGGATTTCAACGCCTGCGAACAGATACGCCTTTGATCGCGCCAGCTTGTGGAGCCGCGCAGGTTTGAACCCCATTTCAGGGCCAAAGATTTCGGTATCGGGGGTGAAGGCCACGCTCGTCCCGCGCCGATTGTTAACCGTGCCGAGCGGCTCAAGCGGCCCCATCGTAATTCCGCGCGAGAAGCGCTGGCGGAAAAGCTCCTTATTGCGCGCAACCTCAACCACTGTATCGCTCGACAGCGCGTTGACCACTGAAACACCAACGCCGTGCAAGCCGCCCGAAGTCGCGTAAGCCTTGCCCTCAAACTTACCGCCCGAATGGAGCGTCGACATGATTACCTCAAGCGCGGATTTGTCAGGAAATTTAGGGTGTGGATCGACTGGAATGCCGCGCCCGTTGTCAGTAATGGTCAGGCGATTGCCCGGCTCAAGTGTCATTTCAATCCGGCTGGCGTGACCCGCGACCGCCTCATCCATCGCATTATCAAGCACTTCAGCGGCGAGATGATGAAACGCGCGCTCATCCGTGCCGCCGACATACATGCCGGGGCGGCGGCGGACAGGCTCAAGCCCTTCCAGCACCTCAATATCAGAGGCGTTATAGCTGGCGGAGGTAGAGGTGGCGCTTGAGAACAAATCGGACATAGGGAGCGTATAGGGCGGGGGGAGTCAGGGGCGCAAGGGTAACGTTAAGCCCCTCCCCTTCAGGGGAGGAGACGGGGTGGGGGCGAGCGTCCGCGAGCCAAAAGACGCGCCTTCGCTCGTAACCGCCATAGCGCTTCAGGGGGATCGACCCCCCTTCAGCGCTCACCCACCCCAACCCCTCCCTTGAAAGGGGAGGGCTTGCCGGTTCTCCACTGATCGATTCTCTCAATCACTGGAGGCGAAGTTCACACTGTCCGATTACATATTTAGCGGGACTTTCTGGAAAGCGATTTGATCGATAGAATCGATTAGTGAGGCATTCCTGCCATGCCAACGATGAGAAAGAACAGACAGTAGGTCTAACTGTGTTAGAGCATGTAGGACAGCAATTTTGTCCATGCTGCTGAGACAAGCCCAATTTTTAAGAGACTGATTTAACTTCATAAATGCAATAAAATACGATATGAAACATTATGTGGTTAATTGCACCTCGAGTCGAGTCGTAAATTATTTTTTGTCAGTTTGATACCGAGATGCTTTTTTGTTATAATTGCTTATAATAATATTATACCGCATAAAGTTATATACTCACTAGCGGAGGCATATATGAAAAAAACAATCCTTACTTTATTGTTAGTAATGCTAACGACTTCCGCTCACGCATCTGTAATATATATCGATTTTGAGAATATTACTTCATATCCACATAACAGTGATGTTACTATCGATAGTTATTATAATGGCGGTGTATCGTCTGACGGCAGCATGGGGCCAAATTTAGGTGTGAATTTTGGCTCGGGGTCGCTACTACTCTGTCTAAATACATTCGGTATATCATGTACAAATGCGTCTAGGGGTGGGTTTGGCATCGCATCTTCACAGAGAAATGCACTGGGCTTGATAGCTAGCGAAATCGTAAATGTAGCGGCTGGATTTGATACAGGATTTTCATTTGTATACTCTAATCCTGCTAATTCTGGCATTGCACTCTCATTATATGATGGAGTGGATGCACGCGGCAATTTATTGGCGAGAGCTGTTCTTCCCGCCACGGTCGTTGGGCGCTGTGATCCACGAATATCATTGGGAGCAGAATTTTGCCCATTCTTCCAATTTTCTTTGGTTTTTAATGGAATAGCGAGATCAGTTTTTTTCGACGGTTCAAATGTTGCGTTCGACGATCTGACCTTTGGTTCAACACGGATCGGTGGTATTCCTGAGCCTGCGTCATGGGCGATGATGATTGCCGGTTTTGGCCTAGTAGGTGCGGCTAAGCGTCGTAGAAGAGTTCATACAGATGTGATCACAATCTGAATTTAGCTAATCAAGTTATTCTGCTATAATTTGGTGCAGGGCACTTTTGGCAGTGTTAGCTGCAGTTCAAGCGCCTGCGATATCTCAGTTTCGCTTTTTCAAATACCGCTCAATCGCGTCCACCGAATCCACATCAAGTGACAGCCCAAGCTTGCTCCGCCGCCAGAGGATATCATCTGCGGTTGTCGCCCATTCATTCGCGACCAGCCAATCAACCTCACGCGCGGTGAGGCCGCTGCCGAAATCGGTGCCGAGATCGGCGGCTGAGCGCGCATCGCCGATCACATCCGCAATCATTGTCCCATATCCCCCCGCCATGCGCGCGGTGCGTTTGCGGCCAAGCCAAGGCCAGCGCGCGCGCTGGGCATCAATGAATGCGGTAAGGCTGGTGCCAAGATCGCCGCCGGGAAGGACGCGCTCGCGGGTTTGAGGCGTTACTGGCTTGGCGATGGCGGCGGCCAATCGCGCGACAGCTTCCTCCCCCAGATGGCGAGCAGTGGTAATCTTGCCGCCGAAAACTGAGAGGATTGGCGCGCCTGCATCGTCAAGCTCCAGCACATAATCGCGCGTTACTTCCTGCGCTTCACTCGCGCCGTCATTGTAGAGCGGGCGGATGCCTGACCAGGTGTTGACGATGTCGGCCTCGCTAATTTGCTGTTTGAAATAGAGGTTGGCGGCGTGGAGCAGGTAGGCGATTTCGCTTGCATCGATCACTGCATCTTCGGGGCGTTCGACAGCGATATCGGTGGTGCCGATCATCGTCGTCCCGTCATGATAGGGCACCGCGAAGACCACGCGCTTGTCGGGCTGTTGCAGCAGATAAGCCTGCGCGCCGTCAAATAATTTGGGCACAACAATATGGCTGCCCTTGACGAGGCGGATGCCGTGCGCGCTGTTGATGCCGGTTTTGCCGATGGCTTCGCTCACCCACGGGCCAGCGGCATTGGCGATGGCGCGCGCAGTCACGCTGCTTCCGTCAGAAAGGGTAATCTCCCAATCGTCACTGTCACGCCGCGCCGACACCATCGCGGTGCGGGTTTTGATCACGGCACCCGCGCGCGCTGCATCAACCGCGCTCAGGATTGTAAGGCGCGCGTCATCGACTTTGCAGTCCGAGTAGACAAAGCCGCTGCCGGGTTTCTTAAGCGGGGAGAGGAATCCGGTGTCGCTGCCTTTCAGCCGCCGTGCCCATGGGAGCGGGCTGCGTCCGGCGAGGAGATCATA
>JAYTMV010000040.1:0-10410 GCA_043728175.1 Sphingomonadales bacterium | reverse complement strand
CTTGGCCGGATGGGCGGCGCAGAGCTAACCCACGCTTCTGATCTTGATTTGATTTTCCTGTTCACTGGCGATTTTCAGGGTGAATCGAACGGCGCTAAGCCGTTGGGAACGGTGCATTATTTCAATCGGTTGGCGCAGCGGGTTGTCGCCAGTCTATCAGTAGCCACAGCATCGGGCGCGCTTTATGAAGTCGATACGCGGCTGCGGCCCTCAGGCGCAAAGGGGCCGCTGTGCGTTTCGCTTGATGCCTTCGCGCGCTATCAGGCCGAAGAGGCGTGGACGTGGGAGCATATGGCGCTCACCCGTGCGCGGACGCTTTACGGATCAGCAGAAGCGCGTGCGCAAACGGCGGAGATTATCGCTGACGTGCTATCGCGCTCGCGTAACAAGAAGGCGCTTGTTGCCGATGCCCGAAAAATGCGCGCTGATATGATGGCGCATAAACCAGCGAAATCAGCGCTTGATATCAAGTTAATTGAGGGCGGTTTGGTCGATCTTGAATTCGCGCTTCATGTCCGTCAGCTTGGATTTCAGCATGGATTTTACCCACAGCTTGGACAAGCGATAGCCGCGCTAGATTTGCCGCAATCTTTTGACGCGGCATATCAGCTATTCACCCGTTTTCTTGTTACGATGAGGCTTGTCGCACCCGATCTTGCGGTGCCGACAGAGGCCACGCAGCGGCTGCTGGCGCGGGCGTGCGGCTGTACTGATTGGACGGAATTGCTTGCCGAACTTGAAGCAAAACGGCATGACGTCACGAGCGAATGGCGACGTGTTTGTGCCGAATTTGAAGGAGAATGACCCGTGGTTGATGTTGGTGCGCTTGCCCCTGATGCTGTATTTACCGCGCTCGACGGCAAGCCGGGCAAGGCCAGTGACTATCGCGGCAAGACGCTGATCCTCTATTTCTATCCCAAGGATGATACCAGCGGCTGCACCAAGGAAGCGCAGGAGTTCAGCGCCTTGTGTTCCGAGTTCGCCAATGCGGGCGCTGTCATCGTCGGCATTTCAAAAGATTCTGAAAAAAGCCACGCCAAATTCATCGCCAAGTACGATCTGAAGGTGTCGCTTGGCTCAGATGAAAGCGGTGACGTTTGCGAGGCATTCAGTGTCTGGGTTGAAAAATCAATGTATGGCAAAAAATATATGGGAATTGAACGATCAACCTTTTTGATCGATGCGCAAGGCAAGATTGTTCGGGTGTGGCGCAAGGTCAAAGTTGCAGGGCACGCCGCCGACGTGCTGGCAGTGGTACAAGCTTAATCGTCTGACAACGTTAGCAATCCCCGGAAAAGCGAGCGAATCACGCAATTGGCATGATCTGTGACATTTGTGCGGTAGATCACACTTAAAATTGTCACAAATTTGCTTCAAATTCAACAACTCGCCGTGCGGAGCGGACGGTTCAACCCGCGCAGCGCTCCTGACTGTTGCATGAACAGTCCTGACACTTCACAGCCCAAATTCATAAAAAAGCGGTCTAATCCATACGACTTGCTAAACTAACGGGCGGTTGGGACAGTTCATGATTTTCGGGTCGGTGTCAGAAGATGATGGTTTTATCGCGAAATTTCGCACTATGTTTCGGCCGCGTGATCTTATGATTCATGACGGCGCCGCAATGCGTCGGGTTCATGTTTCCACTAAGGTGCAGCTGACAGCCGCCGGTTCATGCGCAGCAGCAGCATTTATCGCAACCTTCGGGATTGCACAATTCGCGCTTGGCACGACTGCACTGACCAATGCTATTGGCAATGTTGCTGCGCAGCGCGCCGAGGTTTCTCAGATGGAAACACGCGTTGCAGCGCTTCAGGCGGATGTAACTATGATTAAGGCAGAGGCAAAACGTCATGCCGTTCGGCTTGAGGCACGCCAAGCTTTTCTCGCCGCGATGATCAAGGGTGAAAGCGATCCTGCCGAATTGGCCGCTATGCTCCCAGTTGATGCAGGCAAAACACCCTCTGTTGCTGCTGATATTGCCAAAATGTTTAGCCAGCTTGATAGCGATCAAGCAAAGATGGCGGGCGTTGTGCGCACCGCAACCGAAGCGCGTTATCGTAGTACAGCTCAGATGCTTGCCAAGCTTGGGATTTCTCCCAATCGTCTGAATGCGCAATCAATGCGCGGCGTTGGCGGCCCTTATGAGCCTTTGCCAGCAACATCGACTGCGCCAATTACGCTAACCAAAAAAGCTGATCCGCAGTTTCGTGAACTCTTCAATTCATGGCGTCGCCTTGATCAGTTGCAGGGGGGCATTGTTGCGATTCCTTCGGCTCAGCCAGTTCAGGCAATGTCGCTGACCAGCAATTTCGGTGTCAGGATTGACCCGTTTCGTGGTGGCCGCGCGATGCACGCTGGCGTTGACATCCCCGGCCCTTACGCCACACCAATTTATGCGACCGCCGATGCTGTTGTCGGTCGTACAGGCTGGATCGGTGGCTATGGCAATTTGATTGAGCTTGAGCACGGTAAGGGCATTCAGACGCGCTATGGCCATTTGTCATCAATTCTTGTTGGCCCCGGCAAGCGGATCAAGCGCGGCGATTTGATCGGGCTGATGGGATCGACCGGGCGTTCGACGGGCAATCATCTTCATTATGAAGTCCGCATTGATGGCCGCGCGGTCAATCCAACACCGTTTTTGCAGACCAACAATTACCTTCAAGCCATGCAGCGCCGCGCGACTGGCGTTGCGATGGGTGGCCCGGTTGAGGGTAGTGCTGCGGCAGGCGCAAAATAATCACCGCTTGCCGGGACGCGTGATCGTCCCTATTTTAACGCCATGACCGTATCCCTCACTGAATCCGCCGCTGCGCGTGTTGCCTTGATTGCGACTAAGCTTGGCAAACCTGCGATCTTGCGGCTTGCTGTCGATGGCGGGGGCTGTTCGGGCTTTCAATACCGCTTTGGCCTTTCAGACGACGTTGAGGGCGATGATATCGTCACATCGCTTGGTGATGTGCGACTTGTGGTTGATCCGATGAGCCTTGATTTGATTGAGGGGAGTGCGGTTGATTATGTCGAATCGCTTGGTGGTTCAGCGTTTAAGGTCACCAACCCCAATGCCGCATCAGGCTGTGGTTGCGGCGCGAGCTTTTCAGTTTAGTGAAAATCGCGACTTATAATGTCAACGGTATCAAGGCGCGCCTGCCGCGTCTGATTGAATGGCTTGACGAGACCAAGCCAGATATCGTCTGTCTTCAGGAACTTAAAAGCAGTGATGAAACCATTCCGATTGCTGACGTTGTGGCGGCAGGGTACGGTGCGGTCTGGCACGGACAAAAGGGCTTCAACGGCGTCGCAATTCTAGCGCGCGGAGCCGAACCAGTGCTGATCCGAAAGGGACTCGACGGCGAACTCGAGGACGAGATGAGCCGCTATATTGAGGCCGAGGTATTCGGCGTTCGTGTTGCCAGCATTTATCTGCCCAATGGCAACCCACAGCCGGGGCCAAAATTCGATTATAAGCTGCGCTGGATGGATCGGCTCAATTCGCGCGCGGCTGAGTTGCTTGCGCTTGAAATTCCGGCGGTGCTGGCGGGCGATTATAATGTCATCCCAACTGACGCTGATATCGCCAATCCTCAGTCAATGCGCGATGACGCATTAATGCAGCCCGAAAGTCGCGCGGCCTTTCGCAGGCTTGGTGCGCAGGGATGGACTGATGCGCTTCATGCCTGCTTTCCAAATGCGCCGCTATGGACATATTGGGATTATCAGGCCGGCGCGCTTCAACGCGATGCAGGCTTTCGTATCGACCATCTGATGCTCAGCCCCGAAGCGGCTGATCGGCTGACGGGGGCTGGTGTTAATAAGGATCACCGGATGCGTGAAAAAGCGAGCGATCATGCCGCGACGTGGGTGGTTTTGAATTAAACCTAAACCAGCGCCTTCTCATAAATCGTATAAGTCTTGTTGATATGGCTATCGATGGCCCCCGCAATCGCATTCATTCCTTGGTTGTCTTCGAGGATCCAGCCAATCTCGCCGCGCGTCGCGCCGTAGTTGGCGTGCGAATTTCGGCGAATATATTCAATCATCATAAACGCAAGCTGGCTGGCGAGGCGGGTGGCCTGAAGTTTTTTTACAACGCCCATCAGCGGCACCCGCATCGTCCGCACGCGCGGTGCGCGCAGCCACCAGAGCAATTTCACCCAGTTGAATGGGAATAGGCTGCCACCCATGCGGATCAACTGCTCGTTGAGATCAGGGACGGTAATCATAAAGGCAACGGGTTCGTCCTCAACCTCGGCAACCATGATCAAATCGTTGAACACGAGCGGCTTGAGCTTTTTACCCACATGGGCGACTTCGGCATCAGTGAGTGGAACAAAGCCCCAATTGCCAGACCATGCATCATTAAGAATGCCGAGGATAAGCGCAGCCTCTTTATCAAATTGGCGTTTATCGACGTTGCGAACGTTGATCCGGGGATTGCGCTCGCCCGAGGCAACGATGCGCTGCACCAGTTCGGGGAAGGGCTTGCTAATATCAAGCGCCCACGTGTGCAAAGCCTTGGCAGGGGTATGGCCAGCCGCCAGCACCCACGCTTCATACGCAGCGTTATTATGGCCCATCATGACGGTCGGGGGGTGATCATGGCCCTGGGTAAGCAGGCCGGGTTCGTCCCAGATTGACAAGCTGATTGGCCCGAGTGCGCGTGTCATGCCCTTGCTGCGCAACCAATTTTCGGCAGCGGAGATAAGCGCAGCAGCAATTTCGCCGTCCTCGGCTTCAATCATGCCCCAATTGCCCGTGCCCGGCCCCATCCCCTGATCAAGCGGCTGGAGCAGCGCGAGCTTATCAAGATGCGCTGATATCCGGCCCACTACGCGCTGGTCACGCTTGGCTATGAAAAGCTGAACTTCACCGTGTTCAAACCATGCATTCTTCTTCGGGTTGAGGAGGTCGCGCACTTCATTCTTGAGCGGCGGCACCCAGTTTGGGTCATTTGCGTAAAGCCGATAGGGCAGATCGACAAAGGCGTTTCGGTCAGCCTTGTTTGTGATCGGACGGATCACTATCTCAGAATTGAACACAAGAGCTTCTCGCAAATCGCTGATCATGAGGTAGATACGAGGCTGTTCTTGCTTTTGGTTCGCTTGTCAAGAAAGATGAAAATCGGTCTTGCCATCATGTTGCCATTATAGTCTGGTCAAAGCCATATCATGAATACTTCATTGCTCTCGATCGATGGCCGCGCACGCTCCGCCACTGATGCGCCCGCCAAGGTGCGCATTGCCGACGATATGGCGATGCTGCGCGCCGCAGCAGAACTGACACGCGATCTTACGGCGCCTAAACCAATGATTTATTGGGCTGATTTCCTCGGCGCGACGCTGATCGGCTATGCCGCATTATTCGGGGCGATATTCGCCGCTTCAACCGCGCTTGCGATTGGTTCAGCGGTGATCTCAGTGCTTGCGCTGTACCGCGCCGGAAGCTTTATTCACGAACTGACGCACATCAAACATGCCGCCGTGCCGGGGTTCCGCTTGGTTTGGAATGCATTAATCGGCATTCCGCTGCTGGTGCCGTCTTTCATGTACGAAGGCGTCCACAACCTCCACCATGCCCGCACGCGCTACGGCACAGCCGAAGATCCGGAGTATTTGCCGCTTGCACGAATGAAGCCGTGGACTGTGCCATTTTTCGTGGTGGTGTCTGCGCTTGCGCCGGTTGCGCTGCTGTTTCGTTACGCGGTGTTGGGCCCGCTTTCTGCGGTCATTCCGCCGCTTCGAAAGATTGTAGTTGAGCGTTATTCTGGTCTTGTCATCAACCCCGATTTTCGCCGTCGTATGTCTGAAGGCGAACTCCGCCGGAACTGGATCATACAGGAGAGTGCCGCGAGCCTATGGGCCATCGCGCTGTTAAGCGCGGTTGCAACTGGGATCATTCCGTTGGGGGCTTTCGTAATTGCGCTGGGCATCGCATCGGGCACGATTGTCCTCAACCAAGTGCGAACGCTGGTTGCGCATTTGTGGGACAATGATGGTGAGGTTCTAACCGTCACCGCGCAGTTCCTTGATAGCGTCAATGTGCCACCGCCTGCGCTATTGCCGGCACTTTGGGCACCCGTTGGCCTGCGTTATCACGCGATCCACCATTTGCTTCCCGGTGTGCCCTATCATTCGCTTGGTGAGGCGCACCGCCGATTAAGCGCAGCGCTGCCAAGCGAATCCTATTACCATCAGGGCAATTATAAGGGGCTTTTTGGGCTTGTCTCGCGGCTTGTCGCGAGCACATTCAAGGGCAGCCGAATTTGAATGGGAACCATCTCCTATTCCTCGGTCTGGATTAGCACTGTCTCACCAATTAACAGGAAGAGAAAAAAGGGTCCCCACGCTGCGAGTAGTGGCGGATAGGCCCCGAGATTGCCCATCGCTAGGCCGAAATTATCAGCAACAAAGTACGCAAAACCTAGCCCCATGCCGATAACCGCGCGGAAGAAGAGTCGGCCCGAACGCGCAATACCAAATGCGGCGACAGCGCCTAGCAGCGGCATCAATATGCTTGACAACGGCCCAGAGATTTTGTGCCACAGCCCTGCCTCAAGCGCCCCGGTTGGTCGGCCAGCGCTTTTGAGATCGGTGATTGCGGCCTTGAGCTCGCCAAAAGACATGCCTGCTGCGTCAATTGAGGCGAGCGTAAATTGTTCAGGTTGGAGATTATTGCCGACGCGGACGGTGCCTGCATCAGTTTGCGAGCCGCGCTCCACATCAAACACTTGCGCTCTTAAGAGTTGCAATGCGCCGTTGTCTGGAATGGCACTTGAGCTTTTAGTAATCGCAATGAGCGCGCCACCGCTCCGATTATAAACGGTCACGTCGCTCAGCCTTGCATTCGTACCCCGTCCGGTGACCATATCAGCGTGGATCAAAAGGCTGCCTTCGCGTACCCAGACGTTGGTTTGCATTTTTGCGTCTTTGGGGATTGGGCCATATTCAGCCTTTTGCCAGCGCGTAAGCGTCGTTGTTGCGCGTGCGACGATCCGATCATTAAACGCAAATGAGGCCGCAGCAACAAGCAGGCTTGCAACGATAAGCGGCGCAAGCACCTGATGCGCCGAAAGACCTGCACCTTTCATCGAGACGACTTCACTATTTTGATTGAGCGTTGCGAGCGTCACCACCGTCCCGAGCAATACCGAAAAGGGCAGGAACAGCGAGATAATCTGCGGTGCGCGTAGCGAAATATAGGTGAGGATATCACCGCCGTCATTACCCTCATAGGCAAGCACATCGCCCGACGCGCCGAGCAAATCAAGCGTTTGCAGCACCAGCACCAGCGCAAAGAGCACCGCAAAGGTGCGTATCAAAAACATCTTCGCCATGTAGATGGTGATGATACGCGACGGAAAAAAGGAATTTGTCGCCATAGCTTATGCGTCCGCCGTGATGATCTTGTTGCGGGTGAGCGCTCCGCGCACCGCCTTGCCGATTTTGGCAAACGCCACTTCAAGCGCGCCAATCGGCTGTCCGCCCGGTTTGTGCGCGAGCGTAGAGTACATCCACCAGATGAGTGCCGCAAACATCAGGAATGGCCCCCACAGCGCAAAGAACGGGTCAATCCGTCCCAATGCGCCCATGCTTTCGGCGTATTCATTGATCTTATGATAGGTCACCACCATCACGATTGAGAGGAATACACCGAGTGCAGAGGCTGAGCGTTTCGGCGGCACCGCGAGCGCCACGGCGAGCAGGGGCAGCAACAACATCATCGCCACCTCGACCAGTCGGAAATGGAAATTGGCACGGCTTTCATTGCGCAGCATCAGTGGATTTGCGACATTGTCACCAATCCGAACAAGCTCGGGGATAGTCCGTTCACGGTCTTTGCCTCCGCGTCCACGAAACGCCTCTATCTTGGGGAGGTCAATCGGCAAGTCATGCGCGGTAAAGCTTAAGATGCGCGGGGTTTTATAGTTCGGCGCGTTGTGAACAAGAACGCCATTTTTGAGCCGCAGGATAATCGTATCTGCGTCATCGGTGGCCATAAATGTTCCGGTTTCGGCGGTCACCGCGAGCGATTTTTCATCCTTGGTGCGTACCATCACGAAAATGCCGGAAAGGTCACGCCCATCATTCTCGCTTTGCTCAATCCGCATCGTCATCCGTTTGCCAAGACTGGTGAATTCGCCAACCTTGATTGAGGCACCGAGCGCGCCTGAGCGCAATTCAAACCGCAACCCTTCATAGGCATAGCGGGCGTAAGGCTGAATAAAACCGACAATCGCAAGGTTAATCAACGCCAGCGTAATCGCGTAAATATAGGGCGTGCGCAGCAAGCGACCATAACCAAGACCAATCGCGCGAAACGCATCAAGTTCGGATGAAAGCGCCAGCCGTCGGAACGCAAATAATATGCCAAGCATTAGCCCGATCGGAATGCCAAGCGAGAGATATTCGGGGATCAGATTGACCAGCATCCGCCAGACAACGCTGACTGGCCCACCTTCAGACGCGACGAAATCAAACAGCCGCAGCATTTTTTCAAGCACGAGCAGCATCGCCGATATCACCAGCGTTGAAAACAAGGGCACAGCGATCAAGCGCGCGATGTAGCGATCAGTCGATGAGAGCATGTTCAGGTTTCAAACAGGTTTTGACCATCATTTCGCCGCAAAGCAGGGTAATATAGCAAAGCGCACGGATGATTCCGCGCATGTGAAAGCTGTGTATAGCTGTGAGGAATGCGTTGGTCATGTTGAAAGTTTCAGTTTTTTCGGTGCTTGCTCTTGGCGGGCTGATGGTGTTCCCAGCGAGCGCGGGCGTCATCGGGCCCGATGCTGGCATCTGCGCGTCGGGCGCAGGCTCTGCGATATTGGTGCGCGTCGAAGGGTTGAAGGATCGCGTCGGCCCGGTTCGAATCCGCACTTTTGGCGGAAGCCCTGAAAATTATTTTGACAAGAAGAAGACCTTAAAGCGCGTCGAACTCGCGCCACCAGCGTCAGGCCCGGTTGAGGTTTGTATGGCTGTGCCTGGCCCCGGTGTTTATGCAGTCGACATCCGCCACGATGCCAACCGCAACGGTGATACTGATAAGTCTGATGGTGCGGGCGCCTCGGGCAACCCAAAGATTTCCCTTTTCGCGATATTATTTGGCAAACGTCCTTCGGCAAAGACCGTTGCGGTACGCGTCGGGAATGGTGTTGTTCCGATCAATATTCAGGTGCAATATCTCCAGGGCGGATCATTTAAGGCTGTGACTCAATAATATGATTTCGGTTGCGCTGCTCTCAAATCCTAAATCAACGGGAAATCGCGAGATTCTTCCAAGGATTAAGGCGTTTTGCGATGCGCGTGACGATATCATGCACTGCGAGGTTGATAGCATAGATCAGATTGGCGCTGCCCTGCGCGCGATGGCCGCAGCCAACCCTCGCGTTCTCGTCATCAATGGTGGTGACGGCACGGTGCAAACGACGCTGACTGAACTTTATCTCGGGCATTATTTTGGTGATGCGCCGCCGCCGGTTGCCGTGCTGCCTAACGGCAAGACTAATCTTATCGCGCTTGATCTTGGTGCGGATGGCGACGCGTTGATGGCGCTTGAACGGATCGTTGAACTGGCATCGGGCGATCTCACTGGCCATGTCGTTGAACGCGGCTTGATCGCGCTGAGCGAAGGCGACGGTGCGGTCAGGCCGGTGATCGGGATGTTTCTGGGCGGCGCTGGGCTTGCGGATACAATCCTCTACTGTCGCCATAAAATATATCCGCTTGGGCTTCCTAATGCAATCAGCCATATTCTTGCGGCGTTTGCGATCCTTTTCTCACTCATTCCTGGCCTTAAGCGACTGGTGACATTGCCGCGCCGTCACCCAATGCGAATTTCGCTGATCCGCGAGGGTCAGGTTAATCTGCAACTCGCGCTACTGATAGTGACGACGCTTGAAAAACTGCTGTTTGGTGGCTGGTCAGACGGCGGTTTGCGCGGGCTTAAGCTGATGGCGGTTGATAGTTCACCAATGGCGCTGTTGCGTGCAGTACGCGCGAGTCTCGCGGGTCGGCTGGGTGAGAAGGTGCTAACCGGCGTTCATTTAGAACGTGGCGATTTGATCCGTATTGAAAGCGAACGATCAAGCGTGATCCTTGATGGTGAAGAATTTACGGCACAAACGGGACGCCCAATCGTGCTCCGTTCGACGCTGCCGATGCCTTTTCTCAGTCTGGCCGCGTGAGCGATTATCAGGCGCTGGTTGCCGCCGAACTTGACGTACCTGTTGGTCCGCAAGTGACCGCGATGGCACAGGCAATTGCTGCGCTACACGGCGGGGCATCACGCGCGGTGCTGTTTTACGGATCCTGCTTGCGCGAAAAACAGCTTGATGGGTTGATGCTCGATTTTTACTTGATCGTATCAGATTACGCAGCGGCCTATCCCAAGCGCTGGTTGGCAACTGCG
>JAYTMV010000039.1:0-17395 GCA_043728175.1 Sphingomonadales bacterium | reverse complement strand
CGACGAACGCGAAGATTTGCGTGAAGCGCGTCAGGAATATCGTGAAGATTTGAATGATCGTCGTGGCTATGCTTACCGTCGCGGCGGTCGGTTAGCGCCTGCTTATTATAGCTCGCGCTATGTGATTGCCCAGCCTTGGCGGTACAAGTTGGCACGCCCGGTTGGTTATGACCGTTGGGTGCGGCGCTCAAACGACGCGATCCTCGTCAACACACGCAGCGGCACAATCCGTTTCGTGCATCGCGGTTATTTCCGTTAGCCGTGCGGGCGGCCCACCAATCGTGGGCCGCCTTCGGTCGATCCGTGTACCGCGTTAATCGAAGAGTTTTGCTTTTTTCGCAGGTCGCGTTACGCGCTGATCAACCCTGATTTGCCCGGAGCGCCAACCATGACCGTTAAATTTGCCTCATTCCTGCTTGCCAGCCTTGCCCCGCTCGCCATTGTCACCCCTGCAATTGCCGCAACTGAAACCGCTGCCAAAGCTGACCCAGCGGCTGATCTTAAAAAACTCTTCGCTGACAGTGATGAAGACAGCCTGCGCCGGAACCCTGTAACCGCGCTGTTTCGCGGCGATATGCGCTACGCTGATAAGCTCGGCGATTCGATCACTGATGCTTATTATGAGGGCGAGCGCCGCGCCGCGATCAATGAACTTGCCCAACTGGCGAAGATCAATCGTGCAGCGCTCGGCGCGACAGATAAAATCGCTTACGACGTATTCAAATCGAATACCGAACTGACTCTGCGCGGTTATGCGCCTGATCTGCTGTCACTCTCCAAAGTACGGCCGATTGATCATTTCTTTGGGTTTCAGGTATTTTATCCAGAGTTCGCTTCGGGACAAGGGGCCGCCCCGTTCAACACGCTGGCCGATTATGAGAATAATCTCAAGCGCCACCGCGATTACATCATCTTCATGGATCGCGCGATTGGGCGCTTCCGCGAGGGGATGAAATCAGGCGTCGTTCACCCCAAGCTGATCGTCAATAATATGATTGGTCAGTTTGATCTTCAGATCGCGCAAGGCATTGAAGACTCAACTTTTTATGCCCCAACCAAGAAATTTCCCGATGCGATCAGTGCCGCCGATCAGGCGCGGCTTAAAGCCGAGTATGCTGCGATCATTCGCGATGGGATCACCCCGGCGCACACGCGAATGCGCGATTTCCTCAAAAACGAATATCTCCCCGTGGCGCGCGAAGGTGTTGGCCTTGTCCATATGAAGGGCGGCCCAGCTTTTTATAACTATCAAATTCTTTCAAACACCACGCTGCCGCTCACTGCCAATTATATCCACAACCTCGGCCTTTCTGAGGTCACGCGGATCAAGCGCGAGATGGACGCGATCCGGATCAAGACTGGCTTCAAGGGCACACTTGCAGAGTTTTTCGTTTATCTGCGTAATGATCCCAAGTTCAAACTTGCGACCAAAGAAGCCCTACGTGATGGCTATTACGCCATCGGCAAACGCGTTGACCTGCGGATAGCCGAGCAATTTTCAACGCTGCCCAAATCGACACTCGAAATCCGGCCAGTCCCTGAATATAGCGAAAAGACAGCGGCCGGCGGATCATATCAACAGGGTACACCTGACGGATCACGCCCCGGCATTTTCTATTTCAACAGTTATGATCTGCCCTCCCGCACCACGCCGGGAATGGAAACGCTTTACCTTCACGAGGCCGCCCCTGGCCATCATTTCCAGATCAGCCTAGCACAGGAAAACACCGCCCTCCCTGCCTTTATGCGCTTTGGCGGAAACACCGCTTATGTCGAAGGCTGGGCGCTTTACGCCGAATCGCTGTACAAAGAGCTTGGCATGGAAAGTGATCCTTACCAGCGCTTTGGTGGACTCGACGATGAAATGCTCCGTGCGATGCGGCTGGTGGTTGATAGTGCCCTTCACGCCAAAGGCTGGACGCGTGACCGCGCGATAAAATATATGCTCGACAATTCAAGCATGGGCGAAACCGATGCCCGTGTTGAGGTTGAGCGTTACATCGCGATTCCGGGGCAGGCGCTTGCCTACAAGATCGGCCAGCTCACGATCTTGCGTCTGAAAGCCAAAGCAAAAGCCGCACTCGGCGCAAAGTTTGATGCCCGCGCGTTTCACGCTCAAATATTGATGACGGGCGCGCTGCCGATGACGGTGCTTGAAAAGAAGATCAATGACTGGATCGTTGGGGGCGGGAAGTAAGCCTCACGCGCATTCGTTAAGCACGGGGTGCGCTGGCATCCCGTCGGGGGCTGCGAAGGGCTGGCGGAAGGTGAAGGCCTCGGCGGTCGCGCCGCGTTCTTTGAGCATCGCGATCCGCGCCATGCCTTCGGCGACAGTCGGGACATGGCCTGCGGGCACCCACCACAGCGCCATGAAGACCTCAATCCGCTCAAACCACTCCTTGCGGCGGCGCATGAAGGATAGATGATCGCTCTGGCGGTAAACGAAGCTGCCAAGCGCATCGACATCACGCCACAGCGACAT
This sequence comes from Sphingomonadales bacterium, assembly GCA_043728175.1. Lineage (GTDB taxonomy): Bacteria > Pseudomonadota > Alphaproteobacteria > Sphingomonadales > Sphingomonadaceae > Aquisediminimonas. The sequence goes on along the minus strand of JAYTMV010000039.1, from coordinate 14,913 downwards.
ATTGACGAGCAGTTGCGGATCGCTTTCGTCGGGCACAAGGTCAGTCGCATCATTGCCGTCACCAATCAGCCGCCAGATGAACCCGTCTGCGGCTTCGGCGTGCGCGTTGACCGGATCAAGCGCGTTCATAAAATCGGCATTGGCGGGGTGGCCGCGATCATGAATAAAGCGCCCGACATTGATCTGAGCAAGGGCGTAGCCGTTCACGCCAAGGCTTCTCCGATCAATTTACGGCTATTGGCCACACCGTAGAGCGCGATGAAACTGCCCATACGCGGGCCTGCGCTGCTGCCCAGCAAAGTTTCATACAGCGCCTTGAACCAATCACGCAGATTTTCAAAGCCGCCATCTTTGCCAATGGCGTAGATGATGTTCTGGATGTCTTCGGCGCTTGCATCGGCTGGAAGTGCAGCAAGTTCGGTGTCGAGTTTGGTGAGGGATGCGACTTCAACACCCTCGGCCTTCCGGCACTTGAGCGTTGGCGCAACGAAATCACGATTGTATGCAAGCGCAAGGTCAATCAGGTTTAGAATTTCGCTGCCTTCTGCAGTTGGCAGATTCTTCCAATTTTCCAAGTCATCAAGGTAGGATTGTGCGACGAGCGTAAATGGTTGTGAAACGCCAACATAGTTTCGTAGATATAACAGAACTTGATGAATTGAAGCATTTGCACCCAGCACCCCGACCAGATTGAGCAACAGCCCGAACGTCACCGGCGGCGCGGTGCTTGGCACTTTGCCGTTATGAATATGATGCACCGGGTTGCCGAGGCGCTTGTCGAGCGGCTGATTATGCCACTGCGTTCTGAACTGGAAATACTCATCAACCGCCTTGGGGATGACGCCGATGTGGAGCTGCTTAGCACTCTTTGGTTCGCGGTAGGCGTAGAATGACACGCTTTCCTCTGTTCCATATTTGAGCCAATCTTCAAGCGTCAGGCCATTGCCCTTGCTCTTTGAAATCTTCTCGCCCTTTTCATCGAGGAACATTTCATAGATCAGCCCTTCAGGCTTACGACCGCCAAGCACTTGCGCAATCTTGCCCGACTGCGTGCCTGAATCAGTCAAATCCTTGCCGTACATTTCATAATCAACCCCGAGCGCGACCCAGCGCATCGCCCAGTCAACCTTCCACTGGAGCTTAGCCTTACCACCCAGAATCGACTGGGTGACGCGTTCACCGCCATCGTCAAACGCGATCAGGCCCGCATTAGCGTCCACCACCTCCACTGGCACTTGCAGGACGATCCCGCTTTTCTCACTGATCGGCAGGATCGGCGAATACGTCGCCGCGCGCTCCTTGCGAAGCGTGGGGAGCATGATGTCCATGATCCCCTGATAATGGCGCAGGACGTTCCTGAGCGCCTCATCAAAAGCGCCGCTTTTGTATTGGCTTGACGAGGAGATAAATTTATAATCAAACTCAAACCGATCAAGAAAAAGGCGCAGCATAGCGTTGTTATGCGCCGCAAAACTCTCATACTTTTCAAACGGGTCGGGGATGTCGCACAACGGCTTTCCTAGATACTTCTCCAACATCACTTGATTGGGGACATTATCGGGCACCTTGCGAAGGCCATCCATATCATCCGAAAAAGCAATCAGTTTGGTTATATGAGAGTGCTCTGTCATCTCATCAAACGCATTGCGCACCATAGTTGTCCGCAGCACTTCGTTGAAAGTGCCGATATGCGGCAGGCCTGACGGGCCGTAACCTGTTTCAAACACAACGGGCTTGTCCGGGCGCACACGCTTGAGCAGCTTGCGCGCTTCTTCATAAGGCCAGGCTTTGGACACAAGTGCGGTGGTGCGGAGGTCGGTCACTTCAAGTTGCTCTTTCGTTCGCTCTGGGCCACATGAGGCCAGTGATGTCTCCTTTGCCTTATCCCGCACTTCATGCAAGCCATGCCGGTATCTGGATTGCCGATACGAACGGCGAAACTCGGCGGATCGGGCGCGGTGAGGCAATTGCACGCGCTGGCGAAACGCCCTTGATCCTGATGAATGCGCCGCTGATCGGCGAACGGCTTGGCTATCCTGAGCTTTCGGGATTTGACTTGCTTGAGCTATTCGCCTTTCTCCACCCCGCGCAGTTCATTGTGCCAACGCCAAAGGGGCTGGCAGGCGTGCTTGGTCTTGGCATTCCGAAAAGTGATGAAGCGGTTCCACAATTTCTCCAAAACGCCGTCAAGACGATGCTGGAACGGCTTGCGGCGCACTGGCCCGAACGCGAGGGCGCGTGGGACGCGCTGCAATCGCTCGCGCGGCTACGCTGGCCGTGGGCGCAGGTGCTGCGCGATTATGTCGCGATGCCCGACAAGGCCGAACGCTGGCTCTTTTCCAAACTGCCCGAATGGGATGAAAGCGCGCCGCGACCTGCGCCACGTTCGATCACGCTCGGCGAAGCGCAAGTGCTTGATCGGCTTGATGACCTCACCGGGCACGGTGCTGAGCTCCGCCCCGGACAGCGCGATTATGCCAGCGCCAATGTTACCGCGTTCAATCCCCGGATGCGCAAAGATTCGCCCAATCTTGTCCTCGCTGAGGCGGGCACTGGCATTGGCAAAACGCTTGGTTACTTGGCACCCGCCTCGCTATGGGCAGCCCAAGCCGGGGGTGCCGTGTGGATTTCAACCTTCACCAAGGCATTGCAACGTCAGCTTGATAGCGAAAGCGCGCGGCTGTTCCCCGATCCTGCCACGCGCCGCGCCAAGGTTGTCGTGCGCAAGGGGCGGGAGAATTATCTGTGCCTGCTCAACCTTGAGGATGCGCTTCAGGGCGGCTTTGCGGGACGGGCGGCGGTGTTGGCGCATCTGGTGGCGCGCTGGGCCGCCTATACGCGCGACGGCGATATGATTGGCGGGGACTTGCCCGGCTGGCTGCCAACGCTGTTCCGCCGCAACGGCGCGACTGCACTGACTGATCGGCGCGGCGAGTGCGTTTATGCTGGTTGCCCGCACTACCGCAAATGCTTTATCGAACATAGCGCGCGCGCAAGTGCGGGCGCTGATCTCGTCATCGCCAACCATGCGCTGGTGATGGTCAACGCCGCGCGCGGGCGAGAGGCGGCGAATAAGCCAACGCGGATTATTTTTGATGAAGGCCATCACATAACCGACGCCGCCGACGGAATGTTTGCCGCAGCACTTACAGGTCAAGAGGCAATCGAGTTGCGCCGCTGGATCATCGGCCCTGAAGCGGGTGCGCGCGGGCGCAGACGCGGGCTTGCCGCTCGGCTCGCCGACTTCGCAAGCTATGACAGCGAGGGCGGCATTGCGATTGCAGCGGCCGCCTGCGCAGCCGCTGCGCTTCCGGGTGACGGCTGGCTTGCACGGCTCGCCGAGGGTGATCCATTCGGGCCGATTGAAGCGTTGCTCGGCGCTGTCCGTTCCCAAGTCTATGCGCGCGCTGAGGCCGAAGACGCTGGCTACGGCCTTGAAACTGAGGCGGCGGGGCTTGACGGTGCGCTGATCACGGCGGTTGAGGGCGCGGTTGCTGCGCTCGATACGATCCTGCGCCCGCTCATTGTGGTGGGTCAGCGGCTTGAAGCGGTGATTGAAGAAGCGCCTGACTGGCTTGATGGCCAAGCCCGCGCACGCGTTGAGGGTGCAATCGCGAGCCTTGGCTGGCGGCGCGATGCGCTGGTGGCTTGGCTTTCGCTGCTCTCGCGGCTCGGCGGCCCGGCTGACCCGCTGTTTGTTGATTGGCTCGCGGTTGACCGCATCGAGGGCCGCGAATTTGATATCGGGCTACATCGCCACTGGCTTGATCCGACCATCCCCTTTGCCGAAACTGTGCTCAAACCTGCGCACGGGGTGATTATCACGTCGGCAACGCTGCGCGGTGGCGAGGATTGGGCGGCGGCAGAAGCCAAAAGCGGTGCAGCGCATCTCAGTGGCGCGCCGATCCATTTTCTTGCGCCAAGCCCATTTGATTATGCGCGGCAAAGCGCTGTCCTGATCGTGACTGACGTCAAACGCGGCGACGTACCACAACTTGCCGGGGCCTATGCCAAGCTGATCGCGGCGGCGGGCGGCGGCACACTTGGGCTTTTTACGGCGATCCGGCGGCTACGCGCGGTTCATGCGCGGATTGCAGACCGGCTCGCGCGCGATGGCCTTCCGCTTTACGCGCAGCATGTTGATCCAATCGACACGGGCACACTCGTTGATATTTTCCGCGATGATCCGCGCGCGAGTCTGATCGGCACTGACGCTCTGCGTGACGGGGTCGATGTGCCGGGAAGCTCGCTTCGCCAAGTGATTATGGAGGGTGTGCCTTGGCCAAAGCCAACCGTGCTTCATGCGGCGCGCAAGGCAGCAGGCGGGGGCAGCGCCTATGATGACCGTCTGATTCGCGCGCGACTGGCGCAAGCCTTCGGGCGGCTCATCCGCCGTGCCGATGATCACGGCGTTTTTGTGCTGCTCTCCTCAGCGGTGCCGTCACGCCTGCTGACAGCGTTTCCACCGGGGACACCCATTCACAGGATGGCGCTTGACGAAGCCGCAGCATATGTCAGCATGATGTCTGGCAGCGCGCCCTTAGTTGAGGCGACACTGGGGGAGAATATGCAGTTATGAAAACCCTGACACTCTTTCGCCACGGCAAATCAGGCTGGGATTCGCCTGTCGCGCGCGATTTTGATCGACCAATCAATGATCGCGGCACACGTGGATCGAAGCTGATGGGCAGCCATGCGCGCAATTTGGGGCTGAATTGGGATCATGTTGTTTCGTCGCCTGCGGTGCGCTGCACTGAAACGCTTGATGGTTTTTGGGAAGGGTTTGGCCGCATCCTTCACCCCAATTGGGATCGGCGCATCTATCTCGCCTCGGGCGCGACCTTGCTTGATGTCGTGCAGGAACTGCCCGACGAAGACGCGCGCGTGGTCATGTGCGGGCATAATCCGGGGCTAGAGGATTTGGCGCTGATGCTCGTGCCAGACTTGAAGGGCGATGCGCTGCGCGATACACTAGAGATGAAATTCCCCACAGCAAGCCTTGCCGAAATGCAGTTTGATGTTGAACAGTGGAGCGCCATTAAGGAAGGCAGCGCGACGCTAACGCGTTTCATCCGCCCGCGCGATCTCGATCCAACCCTCGGGCCAGAGGCTGACTGATCATGCTGTCGATACGCCGTGCCGCGCTAGCCGATGCAGCAAAACTTTCGCTGGTTGGCGGGGCGTCATTCCTCGAAAGCTTTGCTGATGATCACCCCGGCGATGATCTGGTAAACCATGTGCATGAGCGTCATTCGGTGGCGACGTATCAAAATTGGCTTCGCGATCCTGCCTATGTGCTGTGGATCGTTGAAGAGGCGCTTGGTGCCCCGGTAGGCTACGCCATGCTTGGCCCCGGCGAACTTCCCGGCGCTGCACTCGATGATTTCGAGATCAAACGCATTTATGTGCTGCGCCGCTGGCACGGCGGTGGCTTTGGCAAGCAGCTTTTCCGAAAGTGCGTTGAAGAGGCGCAAGAGCGTGGCGGCGCGCGGTTGTCACTTGCAGTCTATACTGCCAATCAATTGGCACAGCAATTTTACACAGCGCAAGGTATGTCAGCCATCGGAAAAACCGTTTTCAGGGTTGGTGAGACTGAATTTACCGATCTCGTGATGGCAATGGATCTTTAGATCCGCGCCGCAACATCATCTTCGGCCAAGGCTTTCGCCAGCCGATTACGGATCGCGATCAAAGCCGGGATAAGCGACGATTGAACTAACGTGCGCTCGAGTCTTGGTTGCGGAGCATCAGCAACAGTTTCACCCAGCAAAAGCTTTTGCACACCTTTAACGGTATAGCCCTCATGATTGAGCAACTGATTAATCCGTGTCGCCAGCACCACATCTTCAGGGCGGTAATAGCGGCGGTTGCCCGCGCGCTGAAGTGGGCGAAGCTGGGGAAAACGCGTTTCCCAATAGCGCAAGATATGCTGCGGCAACCCAAGATCCTTGGCAAGTTCACCAATCGTGCGGAACGCCTGTGCGCTTTTGGACGGTGTCGCCATGTTTAACTTGCCTCGGCAATGCGCTCAGTCATCTTCGGACTCGCGCGAAATGTAAGTACCCGGCGCGGCGGAATCGCGACTTCAATCCCGGTCATCGGATTGCGACCAACCCGCTCTGGCTTGTCTCGCAGAACAAAACTCCCGAAACCTGAAATCTTGACATTGTCACCCTTGGCAAGCGCATTTCCCATGTGAGACAATATCGTTTCAACAAGATCGGCGCACTCCGCTCGCGACAAACCGATTTCGCTGTAAATTGCTTCAGACAAGTCAGCACGCGTCAAACTCCCCGCGTCCGCCATAAATACTCCCCTTTTACGCTTACTCTTCCCATCCTTTATCGTACAAATCGCGAAGGTCAATTCTAACGCAATGGTTTGCTAACCATAGCTGCCTACATCCGCACGGCGCAAGCACCCCAAGTAAACCCGCCGCCCATAGCCTCAAGTACGATTAGATCGCCCGGTTTTATCCGCCCATCACGCACCGCAAGATCAAGCGCGAGCGGCACCGACGCCGCCGATGTATTGGCGTGAATATCTACCGTCACGATTACTTTTGCCGGATCAAGCCCCAGCTTGCGCGCGGTTGCATCAAGAATGCGCGCATTGGCTTGATGCGGTACAACCCAATCAACATCTGCCGTTTTTATATCTGCAATTGTAAGCACTTCGGTCAAAACACTGGCAAGGTTCGTGACAGCATGGCGGAACACTTCCGATCCGCGCATCCGCAGCTTACCCACAGTACCCGTCGTTGAAGGGCCGCCGTCAACATAAAGCAATTGATTATGGCGGCCATCGGCATGAAGCTTTGAGGCAAGTATCCCGGCGTCGCCTGTTTCGGCTTGCAAAACAACCGCGCCTGCGCCGTCCCCGAACAGCACACACGTCGCGCGGTCTTCCCAATCTAATATTCGGCTGAAGGTTTCTGCGCCGATTACCAGTGCGGTTTTTGCAGTTCCGCCGCGAATCATATTGTCAGCTACGGTAAGTGCATAGAGGAACCCAGAACAGACCGCCGCAACATCAAAAGCGATACAATCGGCAATGCCGAGCGCAGCCTGCACTTTGGTGGCGCTAGCCGGGAAGGTTTGATCGGGCGTAGCCGTGGCTAGGACGATCAGATCAACTTGGTCTGCGTCAATCCCGGCTGCTGCAAGTGCATTGTGCGCGGCTTGTGTCGCGAGCGTCGCGGTAGTTTCCCCCTCACCGGCCAAATGGCGGAAGCGGATGCCGGTGCGTTCGACGATCCAGCTATCTGACGTATCAACTTGTTCAGCGAGTTCGGCGTTTGACACCCGCCGCGCGGGAAGCGCCGAGCCAGTGCCCTTGATCGCCGCGCGGATGGTCACGCTTGTCCTGCCCTGACATAGGCAAGGTCATCGGTAATCCGCTGCGTAATCTTGTTGCTGACAAGCTTGGCAGCAACGCTAATTGCATTGGCGACGCCCAAATCATTCGCGCTGCCGTGGCTTTTGACGACAATCCCATTGAGGCCCAGAAATACCGCGCCGTTGTGGTTATTGGGATCAAGATGGTGGCGCAGCAGCTCTGTCGCTGGCCGCGAAATGAGGAAACCGAATTTTGATCGGATCGAGCTGGTAAATGCACGGCGGAGCAAGTCGGTCACGAAGCGCGCCGTCCCCTCCATCGTCTTGAGTGAGATATTACCCGAAAATCCATCACAAACGACCACATCAGTATCGCCGCGCGAAATCTTATCACCCTCGATAAAACCAAGAAAATTCATGTGAAGATGTTTTGAATCGCGCAGCACGGTTGCAGCATCGCGAATCTCGTCAGTGCCCTTCAAATCTTCAGTACCAATGTTGAGCAGCGACACGCGCGGCTTTTCCAGCGCGAGCACGATCCGCGCATACACAGCACCCATTACCGCAAACTCAACCAGATTACGCGTCTCACACTCGGTATTCGCGCCAAGATCAAGCATCACATAATCAGTTTTACCAAGACTTGGCAGAAGTGCTGCAAGTGCAGGCCGGTCAATCCCCGGCATCGTGCGCAGCGCTAGCTTGGACATCGCCATCAGCGCGCCCGTATTGCCCGCAGAAACAGCAGCGCCTGCACGCCCCTGTTTCACGGCATCAATCGCGATCCCCATTGACGTCGTCTTGGCGCGGCGAATGGCTTGCGATGCTTTGTCGCTGCCTGAAATCATGTCATCGGCATGAACGATGGTGGAGGCACTACGCAGTGCGGGATGCGCCGACAAAGCAGCATCAATTGCTGCGCCATCGCCGACCAGATCAAATAGCATCGCCGGTGCACGCGAAAGAGCGAGCGCTGCCCCCGCCAGCATCACAGATATACCGACGTCGCCGCCCATCGCGTCGATTGCCAAACGCGGGGCGTCGTTCACCGGGTCAATTTTCCGTGGGTGGGGCTGTTAACAAGATCAACTGGCAACAGCGATAACTTCGCGGCCATTATAAAAGCCGCATGCGCTGCACATATTGTGCGGACGCTTCAGTTCACCGCAGTTTGAGCATTCCTGATAGGCCTCAACCGGAAGCGAATCGTGGCTACGGCGCATATTGCGCTTGGATGGCGAAGTTTTTCTCTTTGGAACGGCCATTTCGGCACCTGTCTCTTATCTATTAGCAATGGATAATGATAAGTTCAGTCGCGTTATTCATACCGCAGCCCGATCAGCCGCAGACCGAAGCGGCCAGACGTATCATATGTGAGAGCGCGCCTATACCGATTCTTGCCATAGTTGCAAGTGGGCGCAGGGCATGGCAGCACTATTCCAGTCTTAGGAGGGACTTAACATCATGATTTTGCCAATCACACTCACTGCCGCAGGCGCTGCGGCACTCATCAATTTGTGGCTCGCGATCCGCGTTGGCCAAGTGCGCACGAAAGAAAAAGTGATGATCGGCGACGGCGGCAATGAAAATGTCATCCGCCGGATGCGCGCGCACGCCAATTTTACTGAGTTTACACCGTTCGTTTTGATTCTGATCGGTGCCATCGAATTGGCAACGGGCACCTCAACATGGCTTTGGGCGGTATCAAGCCTATACCTTGTCGGGCGCTTGCTCCATGCCTTTGGGATGGACGGCTTCATGCCCGGCCGGATGATTGGGACGCTGATCACGATGGCCTCATTGCTCGGGCTTGGTGGCTATGCAATTTATGTGGCGCATACGAGCGACGGGGCGGTCAGTGAAATCGCACCGGACGCTGCGGTTGAGGCGGTGCCAGCAGGCTAAGCCAGCATCATATCACTGACATAAGCGTTCGTTTTCCGTTCCTGACCAAAAGTGGACATTGGCCCGTGGCCGGGAACGAACGCTGTGTCTCCGCCTAGCGGCCATAGCCGGGTGGTGATCGCGTTGATCAGATCGTCATGACAGCCCATCGGGAAATCGGTGCGGCCAATCGACCCTTGAAACAGCACATCGCCAACGATAGCGAGCTTTGACGGCGCGTGATGAAACACGACGTGGCCGGGCGTGTGGCCGGGGCAATGATAGACATCAAGCGTGAGGTTACCGACAGTCACTTGATCGCCGTTTTCGAGCCAACGGTCAGGCTCGAACACCTGCGCGTTCATCCCGTATTGCTGGCCGTCTTCGCCGAGCCTTGAGATCCAGAAGCGGTCGGCCTCATGCGGGCCTTCAATCGGCACTTCGAGTTCCTGCGCCAAAATGCCCGCCTGCCCGCAGTGATCAAGATGCCCGTGAGTGATAATGATTTTCTCAATCGTGACGCCTTGACTGGCGGCGGCGGCCTTCAGTCGGTCAAGATCACCGCCGGGATCGCTGAACGCACCGCGCATCGTCTGCGTACACCAGATGAGGGTACAATTCTGCTGAAGCGGGGTCACCGGAATGATCGCGGCTTTCATTGGCGGTTGGGTCATGTCGTGGCTTTCTCAGTAACGCGGCTGACCAACCGATTAAGCAGGTCGCTACGCAAGGCATCATTATCAACGCTGCTTAAATAGGTGACGGGGGCACCTTTTACATCAGCCCCACAAACAAGTTGCGCAACCGCGCCGTTCGTATCGATAGCGGCCTGCCAGTGGTGCCCGGTGAAAAGTTCGGGCACAAACAGCCAGCCCACAGCAAGCGTATCAAAGGGGGTGAAGCCCGGCGTGCCAAGATGCTGCTGCCAATTGGCGAGCCATCCCCGCGCGCTTGCAGCAAGCCATAGCGCGCCTTCATCGCCGTGCGCCGCGATCCAATCGAGATGATTTTGCGTTATCCACATCTGCGCGCAGACTTCCCATCCGGCAAATACGAGTGGCAAGCCAAGCGCAAGAACTGCGGCAGTGGCCCCAACATCACGTTCAAAATTGGCATCGCGAAACGGCTTTTCTTGGGCGGCGCTCACGCGAAACTCTTGGCCGGGGCGGCGTCCGCCAACAAAAATAATCGATTCGATGTTCGCACGATTGACACCGGGCCGAGCAAGCGCGGCTGCAATCGTGGTGAACGGCCCAAGCGCGAGGATCGTGATCGGGCCTGCGTTGATCGCCTCGACAAGCGGGCCAACGGCTTCGCTATCGCACCCGCCCTCAACGCCTTCACCGCACCAAACGGGGATGTCGGTTCGCCCGGTCTGACGAACAATCTCCTGCGCCATTGGATAAGCATGGGCCAATTCACAATTACCGAACACCGCTGAAACGCCGACAATATCAAGCTCAGGCGAACGCAGCGCCTGAAACAGCGCGAAGGCATCATCGACTTCGCCATTGCCTGCTGTCACCGCAGGGTCAGTATCAATCCAAACGCGTCGCTGTGTCATGCTATTACCGCTTTGCTATTATGTGCGCAGCAGCCGTAGGCGATTAGGCAGGATCAACGCCATAGGGTCTTGAAAAATAATGACGCGTCGTTACCCGGCCTACCTGATGGCAGGCATCAACACGCGGCTGTGAAATGAGCAATGTACCGTTCATCACTGACTGTGGTATGTGCACTTATGGAATTTAACCGAAGAGCATTTCTCGGGTCGGCCGTAATCAGTACGGCCGCCTTGGGTATTTCGCCCTCTGTCGCATCGGTAACCGGGCTACGGTCACCAAATTTGCTGGCGAAGGCCCGCGCCGCGCTTGCACGACACAGCGCCCATATTACGCATACCGATGTGATCGCGATTGCCGATTTTACCCTCGCATCACGCCAACCGCGTTTTCATTTGATCGATATCGCAAGTGGCCAGACGACAAGCCTGCTCGTTGCGCACGGTCGTGGTTCAGATCCGGCCAATATCGGCTTTGTTGAGCGTTTTTCAAACCAGCCCGGCTCCTACGCAACGTCAAATGGAAGCTATGTCACCGGCGACGCTTATATCGGAAAGCATGGCCGTTCACGCCGCCTGATCGGGCTTGATCCAGAAAATGACCAAGCTTTGCCGCGCGCGATTGTCATTCACGCCGCCCCGTATGTCACGCACGAGATGGCGAAAACGCAAGGGCGCGTTGGCCGGAGCCAGGGCTGCTTCACCGTAACACAGCTTGATCTTGAAATGGTGCTTGAACGGCTTGGCCCTGGGCGCTTGCTCTTCGCGGGCAAATAGTATGGCACGTCGCTTAACAAGTTTTATCGCGATAGCGGCCATTTTGCTTTTGGGATCGCCGCAAGTTGTCGGCGCACAGACACAGGTTGATGGCCCAATTGAGCAACTCAAGCCCGGCGAATATTTCTGGGCGCCCGAAATCGCGCCGCAGGGGCCCGTCACGATTATCATCAGCCTCAAAACGCAGCGCGGCTACGTGTATCGTAACGGCGTACCCATCGGCGTAACTTCAGTATCGACGGGCAAGGCCGGACACCGGACACCAACCGGCGTCTTCACGATCCTGCAAAAGGACGTCGATCACCGATCAAATATATATTCAAATGCGCCAATGCCGTTCATGCAGCGACTGACATGGGGCGGCATTGCGATGCATGCAGGCAATTTGCCCGGCTATCCCGCGTCGCATGGATGCGTTCGGATGCCGCGCGAATTCGCCAAGCAGCTTTTCGCGATTACCCGGCTCGGGCTAACCGTAGTCATCACAGATGATCCGCTCGTTCCCGAAGTTGTTGCTGCGCCGAGCGTGTTTGAAAACGGCCAAGGTGACGCACAACAAAGCGGACTCTATTTTAGCTGGCGTCCTGAAAAAGCGCCTGCTGGGCCGCTTTCGATTGTTGTCAGTGGGCGTGATCGCAAGATGATTGTCCTGCGTAACGGTGTGCGGATTGGATCAAGCAGCATCCGCATCAATGGGCCAGTGACCGAAACACAGGCATTCACGCTGCGCGGCGTTGATGAAAAAGGGTTTCACTGGCTGCGTCTGCCGCTGCCGGGGTTAACGCCTGCCCAAGCGGGTGAAATGACGCCTGAAGAACGGGCGCGGCTTCATTTGCCTGAAGCCTTCCGTGCGGTGCTTGCCGCTGCGCTTCAACCGGGGACGACTGTACTGATTACCCGCGAGTCGATCCGCAGCGGAGGAACCGCGAAACGGCTGACCGTGCTGACATCGGATGGCGACGCTAAAAAATGAGGCTGGAAAAAATGAGGTTGGTGGAGCTTAGCGGAATCGAACCGCTGACCTCGTCATTGCGAACGACGCGCTCTACCAACTGAGCTAAAGCCCCACGACCTGAAGTGAGAATTAGCTGCGCCAAAGCCGCTATGCAATCGCTTTGTGCTGCCTTGCGCTGATCAGGTTTTGGATTAAAACGGATCGCATCTGTTTTCCCAAAATAAAAAAGGATCATCATTATGGCTCAAGGCTGGCATTTCAAATCACGTCCGGGCGGCCTGCCCACGCATGACAATTTTGAGCTGAAGCCACTTGCCGACGTAGCCCTTGGCGAAGGGCAAATCCGCGTGGCGAATAGCTGGCTTTCTGTCGATCCTTATATGCGTGGCCGGATGAACGACACCAAAAGCTATGTCCCCGGATTCGCGCTTGGCGAAGTAATGCAGGGCGGGGCCGTTGGCCGCGTGACCGAAAGCCGCGCCGAAGGCTTTGCGGTTGGAGATCTTGTCATGCACATGATGGGCTGGCGCGATGAGGCCGTGGTTGAAACCGCAGGGCCAACGGCCGCGCAAAAACTGCCCGAACTCGGTGTGCCTGATCAGACTTGGCTCCATAATCTTGGGCTAACCGGGGCGACGGCGTATTTCGGCTTGCTCAAAACCGCTGAGGCCAAAGCAGGTGATATTGTCTTTGTTTCGGCTGCCGCTGGCGCAGTTGGCATGGCGGTGGTTCAAATTGCCAAGCAAAAGGGCATGACGGTCATTGGCTCCGCAGGCGGGGCCGATAAATGCGCTTGGGTCAAGGAACTCGGCGCTGACGAATGTATTGATTACAAGGCTGGGCCTGTCCTCCCCCAACTCCTCAAAGCCGCGCCCAAAGGGATTGACGTCTATTTTGACAATGTTGGCGGCGAACATCTTGATGCGGCGTTTGCGACGGCACGTGATTGGGCGCGCTTTGCGATTTGCGGAATGATCGACGTCTATAATGACGGCAAGCCGATGGAACTCAAATATCTGATCCGCACGATACCGGCGCGTATCCGGATGCAGGGCTTTATCTTCACCGATTATATCGCGCAGATGGGCGAATTCATGGGTGAGATGGCCCCTTGGGTGCTCGGCGGTCAGCTCAAGGCGCGCGAGACCGTCAATGAGGGACTAGAGTCGAGTGTTGACGCCTTCCTTGGACTGTTTTCGGGGAAAAATACTGGCAAGATGCTCGTCAAATTATAAGCAACAAAAAAGGCCCGGCATCGCGAGACGCCGGGCCTTTTTGAATTTATAGTGCGACTTATTGAAGTGGTGTCAAATTCACCGCAGCGTATTTGCCGCGACGATCAACCTCAATTTCAAATTCAAGCCGGTCGCCCTCATTAAGGTTTGCCATACCCGCGCGTTCAACCGCCGAGATATGGACAAACGCATCAGGCTGACCATCATCGCGCTGAACAAAGCCGAAGCCCTTCATCGCGTTGAAGAATTTGACTGTGCCCGTCGCTTTTTCACCCGTTAGCTGACGCTGTGGGCCGCCGCGATCTCCGCCGCCGCCTCCAGCACCGCCAAAACCGCCGCCTGCGGGACGATCACCGCGATCAGGACGATCGCCGCGATCACGCGGTGGACCACCGCTGGTTACAGCCATTGGTTCGCCGTCAATCTTAAGATCAGTTGCCGAAACCTTGCCACCGCGATCAACCAGCGTGAAACCAAGTGGCTGGCCGTCAGCAAGACCACTAAGTCCAGCCTGCTCAACCGCAGAAATATGCACAAACACATCTTCGCCGCCATCATCGCGAACGACAAAGCCAAAGCCTTTTTGCGCGTTGAAGAATTTTACGACGCCAGTGCCTTCACCAACGACTTGGGCTGGCATTGCTGGCCCACGAGGCGCACCGCCACCGCGAAAACCGCCACCACCTGCGCCTGCGCCGCCACCGCCGAAGCGATCACCGCCACCAAAGCCGCCGCCACCGCCGCCAAATCGATCACCGCCGCCGCCGAAGCTGCTTCCGCCGCCGCCATATTGATCGTCACCGAAACTATCCCGCTTATCTCTGCCGCGTCCGCCGCGATCACCACGGCGCCCTTTATCGAAACTCATGCCAAAATTAACTTTCCGCAAAATTCGCCCGCATATTATTATAACTTAGCGTGCCGGACGAACAACACAAAGCTATGGCATAGAATCGCAATAGGCCACCGACTCGGTCTATACCAAAAATAGCAACACTGCGAGCGTTTTTGATACAAGACTTGCAGCTTTGGCCAAGCACGGGCAAATGGCGCATTCATGATGCGTTGCATCCGCTTAAAAACGGCCTGCGTCGCGGGTATTAGAAAGACCAAAGGCATAATGGCCGTCCATTTCCACGAAGAAGATTTGCCCGAAAACATGCT
>JAYTMV010000038.1:0-15877 GCA_043728175.1 Sphingomonadales bacterium | reverse complement strand
ATAGTCGCGTGATCGCCGTCACAAGAATTTTGCTATATTCCTGCTAATCTGCCGACGCGACCCAAGGACGTTCGTTTATTTGGACGTTCCGACTGCGACCCGGATGCTCTGCGTTCGGGTCGCCCTTTTCGACCGTTAATGGGTCTGGAGTGTGCCCTCGCGAATCGGGCAAACTCCAGACCGAGCTTTTCGGCAAAGCGCTACCTAGCGTCAAAGGCGGCAAGAGCTTTGCCGATCCACTCGGGCAAACGGCATGATGATCCGCTCGCCAAATCAACGTTGACATTGATAATTTCGATGGTGGCCCGCAAATCATCAGCAGGACTTTTTGTAGCGCCGTGAATTTCAATCCACGTCGCCAGGCTTGATCGGCCTATCCGCGCGGTGCGCGCATAAAGGTCAATCTCTTCATCATAGCGTATTGGTGCTTTATATTCGACGAGCGCGCGTGCCACATGAAATTCTAACGCCGCCCATGCCGCGCCATTTGCATGAAGCCCTGCCGCGCGCCAATATTCGGTTACGGCAACGTCAGCATATTCAAGATAGCGCGAATTGAAAACAACCGCCTGCGCATCAATCTCGGCATAGCGCACCCGGACACGAGTATTAAAAGCAAAATCAGCACGTGCCATTAGTGGACTGCCCGATCCTGAACATTGCCCTTGCTGGCAAGGCTGAATCGCGGTTCAACTTTGCTGAGCGTGCCGAGCAGCAACTGCGCGGCATAGCGGCCTACTTCAGGCCCATGTTTGAACCCATGGCCTGAGCCTGCGCCGACGATGACCGCGTTGGCCCAGTCGGGGTGGCGGTCAATCAACAGATCGCCGTTCGCACTATTTTCATATTGGCAGACCCGGCTTTCAACCAGTGCGGCGCCTGCCATCCCTGGAAAACGGCGTTCCATATAGGCGCGAACATCGGCCAGCCCTTCAGCGGATGCAACGCGGTCCCCTGCATCTGGATCAATTGCTGGGCCGTGTTTATCAAAGGCGATCTTGAAGCCGCGCGCTTCAAGGTCAGGGCAACCATAATATAGCGAACCTTGGTTAAAATCGGCCCAGCCGGGTTGCGTGTTAGCGCCAAAACGGGTGTCCCCGGCGGGCGGCGCGAAGAAATATACTTCCTGACGCGTTGGGAAGATTCTGCCGCCGATCAACTCAGGGAAGAGCTTGGGCAGCCAAGGCCCGCACGCGAAGACGAAGCGTTTGGCGCGGATGATATCACCGCGCACGGTTGTCAACGCATCAAGTGGCTTTCCCGTTTGCGGGGGCGTTATCTGTGCCTGAAGATAGGTGCCGCCATCCCGCACGAAACGATCAACCAATGTTTGCACCGCGCGGCGCGCCATCAAGATACCAAGCTTTGGCTCATAAAGCCCTAGCGCAATATCGCTAAAATCCATTTGCGGAAACTTCTGTGTCATCGCCGCGCGGTCAAGCAATTGGGTTGGCAGCTTCATCGCCTTATGCGCCGCCATCGTTGCAGTTATATAAGGATCCTCGCCTTGAAAAAAGAACAGCACCCCCGCCTCATGAAATATCGGAAGCCCAGCAAGTGCAGAAAGCCGTTTCCAAGCCCCAAGCGAGTCCCATGCCATGCGCGTGTAAACATCATCAGCACCGTAAGCCGTGCGCGTCAGCCGCGATTCTCCGCCAGATGAGGCGCGGGCGTGGGCCGGGCCCCATGCATCGATTAAAAGCACTTTCTGCCCAGCCGCTCGCAATCGCTCCGCCGTCCATGCGCCAAATACGCCTGCGCCAACCACTGCAACATCATAGCGTTCGGTTTTTAGCATCACGCCTCCCTTTGCACCGTCAACCGCAATCGCTGCTGATGTTGCCGCGATCATCGCCCGGCGTGAAATCGCTGGCCCGCTCATCCGACCTTTGCCGGGGTGTTCACGCCCATGCTCAATAGATATTTCTTCACATTGCGCGCGGCTTGACGCAAGCGCTGTTCATTTTCGACCATCGCGATGCGCACATACCCTTCGCCTTCCTCACCGTAACCAACCCCTGCCGCGACCGCGACCCCGGCATGGGTAAGCAACTGCTTAGAAAATTCAAGGCTGCCGAGGTGCGCAAGTGCGGGCGGGAGCGGTGCCCAAGCAAACATGCTTGCGCGCGGGGAGGGGATATCCCATCCGGCGCGACCAAAGCTTTCGACCAGCACGTCGCGGCGTTTTTGATAGAGCAGCCGGTTGCTCTCTACGATATCCTGTGGGCCGTTGATTGCCGCAACCGCAGCGGCCTGAATCGGGGTAAACGCGCCGTAATCAAGGTAGCTCTTCACGCGGGTAAGAGCCCCGATCAGCGTCTTATTGCCAACCGCGAAGCCAATCCGCCAGCCTGCCATTGAATATGTCTTGGACATGCTGGTAAATTCTACTGCTACATCCTTTGCACCCGGCACCTGAAGGATTGAGGGGGTCGGGCAGCCATCAAAATAAAGTTCGGAATAGGCAAGGTCAGACAGCACCCAAAGCCCATGCTGTTTGGCAAAGGCGACGACGCGTTCATAAAATGCGAGATCGACAACCTCAGCCGTCGGGTTGGACGGATAACCCATCACAAGCACTGATGGCTTTGGCACGGTGAACTTCATCGCGCGTTCAAGCGCTTCGAAATAGCGCTCATCGGGCGTTGTCGGTACGCTGCGGATCGTTGCGCCTGCAATGATGAAGCCGAATGTGTGGATTGGATAGCTTGGGTTGGGTGCGAGGATCACATCGCCCGGCGCGGTGATCGCTTGGGCAAGGTTCGCGAGCCCTTCTTTTGATCCAAGCGTCACGACCACTTCGCTTTCGGGATCAAGATCAACGCCGAAGCGCCGCGCGTAATAGCCCGCCTGTGCCTTGCGCAGGCCGGTTATCCCCTTTGACGCAGAATAGCCGTGCGCATCGGGTTTCGAAGCGACTTCGCAAAGTTTGGCGATCACGTGAGGCGGTGGCGGCAAATCAGGATTGCCCATACCAAGATCGATAATATCCTCACCTGCCGCGCGCGCCGCCGCTCGCATCGCATTGACTTCAGCGATGACGTAAGGAGGAAGACGTTTGATGCGGTAAAATTCTTCGGACATTATACCTGCCTAGTAGAAGCGGTGGAGGTGTACAAAGCCGCTCATGCGGGATTTTGCCCTGCGATGCTAGGGGGTATCCCCACGCGCCCATGAGCGCTGATTTTTGGGAAGGCGGCTGTCGGGATCAAATACGCTGATCTTGTGCGGCAGGTCTGGATCCCATTTCCACAGCACCAGATTGATATCATCGGCAGTCGCGCCGGGAACGTAGGAGGGTATAATCGCGCCCGCAAACCCGCGCCCACGCAGCCCTTTGGCAATGGCCTGCGATGGTGCGATCCGGCCCGATAACTGATGGCTCATCCAGCCGCAGGCCATATCAGCCGATTTGACGTTATGAGAAGCCTGCGATGTTTCATCGCGCAAATCGGCGATATCAGCACAATCAACATCATATTCGCACAGCGTGATTGGTGGCAGCCGGTTGGTAAAGCCTTGGGTGATTTCCATGACGGCGGTAACAGCATCAAGCGAGAGATAAAGCGTCGCCTCACCTTTGCGATTAAACCGCCCTCCTGTCAGTCTTGCACCTTCACCTGAGGTTGGCGCAAAAGACCAATAGGGATCATGCCCGCGATACGCGCGTCCGCGAAATATCACTTTTGACGGTCAGGCAAAGCCGCCGAGCGCGACGTGATCAAGATAGTCACGCACCGCGCCTGCTTTGCCTGATTTGACCAATGCCTCTGCGGTGCGGCCATCAAGTGCGGGGATCGGTTGCGACCGATACCAAGCCATCGCCTGAATGTCGCCGCCCGCCCAATCCTGAACGCGCGCAAGGATTTCGAGCATTTCAGTCATCCGTGCTTGTGCTTTTGGCGCGCTGCTGCGGCCTGCTTTACTCACGGTAGTTGCGGCAAGCCCGGCGGTTTCGGCAAGCTGCACGCGTGACATGCGAAACATCTGCGCGGCGCGAGCGCTGTCAATGGCACCGCCCTTGCCGATAAAATCAGGTGAGAATGCCAAGCTAGCCATGTCCAATCCTTAGTCCAGATCAAGTACACTATATTGGACACGATCTAATAAATTGCAAGAGCTTTCACTCGGTAGCGATTGCCATTGTCTCGCTAGCAGTCGTCCCACGCTTCGCCTGCGCAGCTTCAAAACGGAGCGCGCCGTCCTCAAGCTTGCCGTAGCGCATCAGTTTTTTGTCCGCCGTATAATTATGATGGACGATCCACGGATCGATATTGCCTTGTTTTGGCACCAGCCCCTTGGCACGCTGCACATAGCCTGAGGTGAGGTTCATCATCCCTTCGTCATTTTCGCCAACACCTTCGGCGCGGGCAACAACGATGGGTTTGCCGATTTCGGCCATATGGCCCAGCAAGCGGCAGACATATTCGCTGATCAAGTCGGCCTTTAGCGTCCACGATGCGTTTGAATAACCGAATGACGAAATCAGATTAGGGATGTTGCTATACATGCAGCCTTTATAGCTGAAGGTATCGCCGATGCGTGTCTCCACTCCGTCCACCAAAATTTTGACCCCGCTCATAATCTCCATTTTCAGGCCAGTGGCTGAGACAACAATATCTGCCTTGAGCGTCTTACCTGATGTGAGCGTGATGCCGTCAGCGGTAAAATGATCAATTGTGTCAGTCACAACTTCAGCTTTGCCGCCTTTAATCGCGGTAAACATATCGCTATCGGGCACAAGGCACAGTCGCTGTTCCCATGGGTTATAGCGCGGGGTGAAATGCGTTTTGACATCATAACCGTCGGGCAATTCCTTGGTCACCATATCAAGCAGGCGTTCACGATTTTTCGCAGGATTACGCTGCGTCGAATTGTAGAAAAACTGCTGCATGAAGATGTTTTTGAAGCGCGTGATATCATAGGCGACGCGCTCAGGCAGGATCTTGCGGATCACATTGGCAAAGCGGTCTTTGGCAGGACGCGTCACATAATATGTCGGCGACCTTTGGAGCATGGTGACATGACCAACGCCGCTGCTTGCCATGGCCGGAACGATCGTCACCGCCGTCGCGCCGCTGCCGATCACAACGACATTCTTGCCGGTATAGTCAAGATTTTCTGGCCAGAATTGGGGATGAAAGACCTGGCCTTTGAAATTTTCACGGCCCTTAAATTCGGGAATATAAGGATCGGTGTAACTGTAATATCCGGTGCACATATGAAGGAAGGCGCATGACATGGTGACGGTTTCACCGCCGCGATCAATTGTAACGCTCCAACGCGCCTCGCCGCTGTCCCACGCGATTTGTTTGACCCGGTGATCATAGCGGATCAGCTTTTCAATGTCATATTCGCGCACAGTTTCTTGAAGATAGCCCAGAATTGCAGGCGCATCAGCAATTGATTTTTCATGCGTCCACGGTTTGAAGCTGAAGCCGAGCGTGTGCATATCTGAATCCGAACGGATGCCGGGATATTTGAACAAATCCCATGTGCCACCAAGCGCCGCGCGGCCCTCAAGGATTGCAAAGCTGCGATCCGGGCAGCGCTGCTTCAAATGACACGCCGCGCTAATCCCCGAAATCCCTGAACCAACGATGATTACATCAACGAATTCGGTCGTCATGGCCGTCTCTCCTGCCCTGAAATTGGGCTTTCCAAGGAGATAGATTGTCATAAACATGCCGGTTGTCAATTGAAACGCGATATCGCTCGCATCGCTATTCCCGCTGACGTCCAAGCACGCTATGCCAACTAAACCGATTCCGTAAGGATATTCAGCGATGACCAGCGACCCAGCGACAACCACTTTCCCCACGCTCGAAGAAATGCAGCATTGGACATGGGTTGTCGGCAAGGCGCAGCAGATGATGATTGAACATAGCTTAAAGCTGTCGGGGCAAAGCGACTCAGGCGGCGCTGCTCAGCCAATGGCGTTTCCGAGCTTTGGTGACGGACAGAGTTTCATCAAGGCGACCACCGATTTCTGGAGCGATAGCCTCAGCCTGTGGCAACGCTTCCTGACGCCAGCGCAATCGGATGCGCCGCCTGCCGCGATCAAGGATCGCCGCTTTGCAGCACCCGAATGGGCGGCAAATCCAATGTTTGATATGATCCGCCAAAGCTATCTGATGATCTCAGACCATATGCTTAAAGCCGCTGACAGCGTGCAAGGCGTTGACGCTGCGCAGAAAGAAAAAATCGCTTTTGCCACGCGGACGATGGTTGAGGCGATGAGCCCTGCCAACTTCGCGATGACCAATCCAGTGGTCTTACAGAAAACGATGGAAAGTGGCGGGCAGAATTTGCTTAAGGGGCTTGAGCATATGCTCGTCGATATTGAGCGCGGGCAGCTCACGCATACTGATCCAGAGGCGTTTGAGGTTGGCCGCAATATCGCGATTACGCCGGGTAAGATCATCCACGAAACCCCGCTTTATCAGTTGATCCATTATGCGCCGACGACGCCAGACGTGCTTGCCACGCCGCTTGTAATCTTTCCGCCATGGATCAACCGTTTCTACATCCTTGATCTCAATCCGGAAAAAAGCTTCATCAAATGGGCGGTTGAACAGGGTGTTTCGGTGTTCATCGTTTCGTGGAAATCGGCCGACGCGTCGATGAAAGATGTCATCTGGGATGATTATGTTGTGCGCGGCGAAATTGACGCGATTGACACGGTGCGTGATTTGCTCGGCGTCGAAAGCGTTCATACGATTGGTTACTGCGTTGCCGGAACGACGCTTGCCGCAGCACTCGCGCTGCTTGAAGCGCGCGGCGAAGCGGCAAAGGTCAAGAGCGCGACCTTTTTCACGGCGCAAGTTGATTTCAGCAAATCGGGCGAGCTTCAGATTTTCATTGATGATGAACAATTGAAGATGATTGAGGGGATCGCGAGCGACGGCTATCTTGACGGGCGCTACATGGCGCTGACGTTCAACCTGTTGCGCGGGCGCGATTTGATCTGGAATTATGTCGTCAATAATTATCTGCTGGGTGAGGATTATCCGCCGTTCGATCTGCTTCACTGGAACGGCGATACCACCAACCTTCCCGTCAAATGGCATCAAAGCTATTTGAAGGATCTTTACCGCGATAACCGCCTGGTGATCCCCGGATCAATGGTCGTGGCCGACACGCCGATTGATCTGCGCACCGTCAAAACGCCATGCTATGTTCAGGCAGGACGCGAGGATCATATTGCGCCGGCTGAAAGCGTCTGGAAAATCATGGATCATTTCGCTGGGCCAAAACGCTTCGTGCTTGCAGGCAGCGGGCATATCGCAGGCGTGGTCAATCCGCCGCACGCGAACAAGTATCAATATTGGCGCAATGACAGTGCGACGAGCTTTGCCGATTATGTAGCAGGGGCGACTGAAACCAAGGGCAGTTGGTGGCCCGATTGGATCGAATGGTTGCGCGGTCACGACGGTGCGACGGTCAAGGCCGACGGCGCACGGATTCCTGGCAAGGGCAAGCTCAAGACAATCGAAGATGCGCCGGGGCGCTACGCCAAAACGCGTTAGTTAGCCTTACGAAGACAGTAAGCTTGCGTCCAAATGAGGGCGCTCAGGAATGGTACGCGCGAAATCAGCCGGCCCGTCGCTTGCAGGAACGATGCGCCCGCCTTCCCAAAAACTTCAGCGATAACGGGCAGATAAAAGCCGAACAGCGCCTGCTCTTCAATCACAAAACCAGCGGCCTTTATCTGTGTTTGCAACTGTTTGCGCGTCAGCAGATTGATATGGCCAAGCTCTTCGGCTGTGCCATAAATCCTCTTGGCAAGCGCCAGCACGGGTTTAAATTTGAACAAGCGTGCCATCAACTCAACCGTTGCATAGCGTTGCGGGGTTGACAGGATCAGCACCCCTCCAGGTTTAAGGGCTGCATAAAATTGGTCGAGCATCGCCTGACTACGGCTCGGCGGCACATGCTCAAGCACTTCGGAACATAGCGCAATATCAATGCCCCGAAACCCTTGATCATAGGTTGCATCAGCAAGTTTGACCTCAACCCCGCTAAGCGCGCTAACGCCTTCAAGAAATGCGGGATTGATATCAACTGCGCGAACCGCAGCACCCTGATCAACAAGAAACCGGGTAAAAACGCCGCAACCGATTCCGACTTCGAGAACAACATCGTCAGGCCGGAGCCGCGCTGTCAGTTGCGCCTCAATCCAGTCACGCCGTGCGCAGTGAAGGCCACGTCGCGTGGGGTTGGGATCATGATATAGCTTTTCCTGAAAGGCGATGTCGGCTTGGCCAATTGTGGGGGCTGCGTTGTTCATAATGCGTCTTCCATTCCGATTTCTTGACGGACGATATAGATTGGACGCTGCTTGGTTTCGACCAGAATCCGCCCGACATATTCGCCGAGTACCCCGAGCGAAATAAGCTGTAGCCCGCCGAAAAACAGTACTGCGGTCATCAGCGAGGCATAGCCCGGCGCGTCAATCCCCGTGATGATCGTGACGACTATAATATAAAGCGCGTACAGGAATGACAGTAGCGCCACGATAACGCCGACATAGCTCCAGATCCGCAGCGGCGCGGTTGAGGCGGAGGTGATCCCGTCAAGCGCGAGTGTCCAAAGTCTCCAATAACGGAATTTGGTGGTGCCAACGCTGCGCTCAACCCGGTCATATTCAACCGCTGTTTGTTTGAAGCCGCTCCACGCGAACAGCCCCTTCATAAAGCGGTTGCGCTCGGGCATGGCCTTGATGACATCAACCACCTTGCGGTCAAGCAAGCGGAAATCGCCCGCATGTTCAGGGATTTTGTCATGGCTCAGGCGGTTGTGCGCGCGGTAATAGAGATCAGCGGTAAGCCGCTTTGGCAGGCTGTCACTCGCGCGGTTGCGGCGGACGCCGTAGACCACCTCATGGCCCGCGCGCCACGCCTTGATCATATCACCGATCACTTCAGGCGGGTCTTGCAGGTCAACGTCAATTGGGATGACGGCTGCCCCGCGCGCAAAATCAAGCCCTGCCGAAAGTGCGGGTTCCTTGCCAAAATTGCGTGAGAAGCTGATCGCGCGGATACGCGGGTCGGCTTGGTTGGCGATAATAATCGCGGCAAGCGTATCATCGCTGCTGCCGTCATCGATGAACAGGATCTCCCAAGCCTTGGCGGCGGGATCGTCAAGCGCATTAAGCACCGCCCCAACCCGCGCGATGAAAGGCGCGATGGCCTCTTCTTCGTCCTTTACAGGAACGATGATCGACAGGATCGGGACGGTGGGAACGGCCATAAGCTATCCTTGGCGCGACTATGGTTAACGAAACGTAAAGACGCTCAGCCGAAAACCCATTTGCGGTTGAGTGTAAAGGTGAGGATCGGCGTCACGAGGACGATGGGGATAACTGGCCACCATGTTGGCCCACCAAGATATTTGACGAGCCACCACACGAAAAACTGATTGGTGAGAAAGCCCGAAACATTCGTCACCGCAAATTTGAGTGTACGAAGCGGCGCGTTATCGCGGCTGCCATGGCCTTTGAAACTCCAGCGGCTGTGGAGCAGATAACCAATCCCCGACGCCACGATGAATACCAGCGTGAGCGAGACATTGGGGTCAACCCCGCCAAAACGCGCGACCGCCCAATATCCGCCCGCGACAAGCAACGTCAAAAAACCGCCACTCAAGCCAAAGCGAATGACTTGCCCCGCCAATTGCTGCGTGTCCTCATTCAGATGTTGCTTAATCAAAACCGCAGCTACCTTGTTCTTTAACCATGAGGCTTTAAGGCCGCGCATGTCAGAATAACATAGCCAAGGCAATTAGCGCACATCATGCAACAGAACGGCACCGACATTTTCTCACGTCACTGGCTGCGCTGGCTGCTGGTGCTCTGGGTGCTGAGCGCGGTGGGCCTCGTGCTGTACCGCTGGCCGCAAATCAATTGGTTCGCGCTTGGCGATACTGACGATAATATGCGGATGATGCAGGTGCGCGCGCTTCTGGGCGGGCAGGATTGGTATGATCTGCGCCAATACCGCCTCAATCCGCCGCTGGGCGCGGACATTCACTGGTCACATTTGGTTGACCTGCCGCTGGCGGCGATCATCCTCATTTTCAAACCGTTTCTAGGCGGGGCGATCGCTGAAAAAATCGCGATTGCGGTTGCGCCAATGCTCCCACTTGGGGTGGTGTTCGTCGGCCTTGGTTTGACTGTGCGGCGGCTCGTTGCGCCCGCGAGCTTTATCGTCGCAGCGGCGATTTTCCTCTGTTCCTATTCGGCCCTGCTGATGTTCATGCCGACGCGGATTGATCATCACGGCTGGCAATTGGCCATGCTGACGCTGATGCTGGCCGGGCTTGCTGATCCAAAGCAGATGCGCGGCGGGCTGACGGTTGGGATTGCGACTGCGCTTTCGCTCGTCATCGGGCTTGAGATGCTCTTGTACCTTGCGATTGGCGGCGCAGCGGTTGGCTTGCGCTGGATCATCGATCAGGATCAGCGGGTGCGCCTACGCAGCTACGGCGCATCACTCGCAGTCGGGGTGGCACTCGGCTTCACCGGGTTTGCGTCCTATGCCAACCGCGTGCCGCGCTGCGATGCGCTGACCCCGGTTTGGCTTTCGGTGATGGTATTGGCTGGCGCGCTGCTCGTGGCGCTGTCGTTCATTCGCGCTGAAAAAACCAGCCAGCGCTTTGTACTCGCAGGATTGGCGGGTGCGCTGTCGCTTGGCTTTTTAGCGCTCGTCTGGCCCGATTGTCTTGGTCGGCCAGAGCAGGTTTCGCCTGAACTTGAAAAGCTGTGGCTCGCCAATATCAGCGAGGCCAAGCCGCTCTATAAACAAAATTGGCCGACGATCCTCTCGGTATCAGTGCTCGTAATCGGCCTGTTCGGCAGTTTTTGGGCGCTATGGCGTGAACGGACGAACGAGCGCGGCGCGGCGTGGGCGAGCGTGGCTTTGCTGTCGCTGCTCTCCGCGCTGATGCTGCTCTGGCAAACGCGCGCGGCGGCAAGTGCGCTGATGTTTGCCGTGCCGGGTGCCACCGCGCTTGGCTGGGCAATCATCCCCCGGCTGCGCGCACATCATAATATGCTCGTGCGGGTGTTCGGCACGACGGCGGCATTCATGCTCGTCTCGGGGCTTTGGGCGCAACTTGTGATTGGGCAAATTCCCGATCCCAAGGTCGCGACGCCGCGTATGAAATTGGTGAGTAAAGCTAACTCGACCTGCCCGACGCTGCCCGCGCTGCGCCCGATTGCGCTGTTGCCCAAGGCAGTGATCATGACGTTCGTTGATTTGGGGCCAAGGCTGATCACGGTGACGCATCACAGTGCCATCGCTGGCCCGTATCACCGCAACGGCGATGCGATCCTTGATATTCACAAGGTATTTCGCGGGCAGCCGAGCGAGGCGCGCGCGATTATGCAACGCCACAGCGCGACGATGCTGCTGACCTGCCCGAACATGTCCGAATCGACGATCTATGCGGTGCAAAATCCAAAAGGTTTCTATGTTCAGCTTGCCAAGGGGCAGGTGCCGGACTGGCTTGAGCCTGTCGCACTGCCTGCGCGTTCGCCCTATAAACTGTGGCGGGTGAAGCCCTGATGCACAGTCTGCCGCTCTTCGTCCGTTTGCAGGGCCGTGCGGTGATCCTGCTTGGCGACGGAGACGCGGCATCGGCGAAGCGCGCACTGCTTGAACGCGCCGGAGCTAAAATTATCGGTGAAGACGGCAGCGCCGCGCTCGCGATTGTAGCGATTGAGGATGAAGCGGCGGCGGTGGAGGCGGTGGAGAGGCTCAAGGCGCGCGGCATATTGATCAATGCGGTTGACCGGCCAAACCTGTGCGATTTTACCCTGCCCGCGATCATTGACCGTGATCCCGTGCTGATCGCGATTGGCACGGGTGGGGCATCGGCGGGGCTTGCAAAGGCGCTGCGCCAGCGGCTTGAAGGTGTGATACCGCAGTCGCTTGGCGCGTTGGCGGATGCGTTGAAAAATGCGCGATCCTTGATGCGCGCGCGTTTTCCTGATGCTGCTGAGCGACGCCGCGCGATTGACGCGGCCCTTGATCCCGGCGGGCCGCTTGATGTTCTTGCAGCGCATAATGCAAGTGCGGTTGAGGATTGGCTAACCGATCCAGTAAGTGGAACGAGTGGAGGCTATCACCACCTGATTATCACGTCAGATGATCCCGATGATCTAACACTCGGCCAAGCGCGGCTGCTTGGTCAGGCTGACCAGATATTCCACACCCCCAATATTTCGCCTGCGATTCTCGCGCGCGGGCGTGCTGATGCGGTGCGCAGCGCTTGCTCTGCCCCGCCTGATCCGCCATTTGAGGGCGTTATTCTTTATCTGGAGCAGCGTTGATGCGCGGATTTGTTTTGAACGACGGTGCGCCGACTGAAATGGCGCTTGCTGATGCCGCCGCCCAATTTGGCAAGGCTCAGTTTGTCTGGCTGCACCTTGATGGCCGAAAGGATGAGGCGCGACAATGGCTTGCTGCGCAGTCAGACATTCCCGAAATCGCGCGCAGTGCCTTGCTCGCTTCGGAAACCCGGCCACGTAGCGACACGATTGGCCACGGTGCGCTGGTTAATCTGCGCGCACTGGGGGCAACGCCCGAGGATGATCCCGATCCGCTCGTTTCAATGCGCTTCTGGGCGGAGACTGGGCGGGCAATCTCGCTCACCTATCGCTCACCGCTCGCGCTTGAACCAGTTATCGCCCAATTTCTGGAAGGCGAGATTAGCGATGGCGGCGATCTTGTTTCCGAAGTCGCCGTCCATATCACTGAACAACTTGATCCCCATATCGCCGCAATGGGCGATACGCTTGATGATATTGAAGTCGGGCTGGAGAGTGAACGGCTGCCAGCGCTTCGCCGCAAGGTCAATCATGTCCGCAGCCGCGCGATCAGCTACCGCCGGTTTGTGGCACCACAGCGCACCGCACTTGAAAGGCTTGCGACCAATCCAAGTGACTGGCTTGATGAGGATGACAGGCTCCACTTGCGCGATGCTGCTGATCGTTTTGCGCGAATGGCTGAAGAGCTTGAGTCGATCCGCGAACGTGCGGCCATCGTCCATGATGAACTGACTGACTTGCGCGCCGAAGAGCTTGATAAACGCGGGCTGGTGATTGCAATTGTGGCCTTTGTCTTCCTGCCGCTGACATTCCTCACCGGGCTGCTCGGCATGAATGTCGAAGGGATACCCTATGCCAAAGAGCCTTGGGCGTTTTGGGGCGTGGTTGGCGTATGCTTTCTGGTCGGCATCGGCGTGATCGGCTATTTTGTATGGCGTCGCTGGCTCGAACGATAGGATTTGCCTGATATGGTTCACAGCGTTTTTGAACTGTTTAAGATCGGCGTCGGCCCATCCTCATCGCATACAATGGGGCCAATGAGTGCGGCGAGTGATTTCGTGCGCGGGCTTAACCGTGATGGCCTGATGGAACTTACCGCGCGCGTTGCGGTGACGCTTTATGGTTCACTCGCGTTTACGGGGAAGGGCCATGCGACTGATAATGCAATCCTGCTCGGGCTTGCCGGGCAGCGGCCCGATACGGTTTGCCCCGACGGCGCGATTGCGATGGTCGCGGCGATCCGAGATACCCGAGAGATCAGGCTTGACGGCGTCCACTGCGTCTATTTTGATGAGGCGCGCGACTTGGTATTCAATCGTAAGGAGCGGCTGTCGTTCCATTCAAACGGGATGCTGTTCGCGGCCTATGATGATGCAGGTGCTGAACTGCGCGCATGGACGGCCTATTCAATTGGCGGCGGGGCTGTGGTGGATGAGACGCAGATTGCCGCGAACGCGCCGCCCGCAGCGCTTGCCGATATTCCGCATAGTTTCTCGTCGGGTGACGGTCTGCTCGCGCAGTCGGCGGCCTCAGGGCTGACAATCGCTGCGCTCGCGCTCGCCAATGAAACCGCCCACATCGATGAAGCCGCAGTCCGCACAAAACTCGCGGCGATCCGCACGGCGATGTCGGACTGTATTGACCGGGGAATGCGCACCGGGGGCGAGCTTCCCGGCGGCCTCAAGGTTAAACGCCGCGCGCCCTTATTTCATGCCAATATTCTCGCGCGGCAAGAACGTGCGCTCGCTGATCCGCTCTCGGTGCTTGATTGGGTCAATCTTTGGGCGCTTGCGGTCAATGAGGAAAATGCCGCCGGGGGCCGGGTGGTGACTGCGCCAACCAACGGGGCGGCGGGAATCGTGCCTGCGGTGCTGCGCTATTATGAACGCTTTGTGCCGACAGCGACAGAGGCCGGGGCGGATAATTTCCTACTGACAGCGGGCGCGATTGGCAGCCTGTTCAAGGAAAATGCCTCAATCTCAGGCGCAGAGGTTGGCTGTCAGGGGGAGGTTGGCGTTGCCTGTTCAATGGCGGCTGCCGGACTGACAGCGGCAATGGGCGGCACCAGCGGCCAGATCGAAAATGCCGCTGAAATTGGCATGGAACATAATCTCGGCCTCACCTGTGATCCGGTTGGTGGGCTGGTGCAGGTGCCCTGTATTGAGCGTAACGCCGTCGGCGCGATCAAGGCGATTGAAGCCTCACGATTGGCACTGATGGGAGACGGCACCCACCGCGTCAGCCTTGATCAAGTAATTGAAACGATGCGGCGGACGGGGGCGGATATGAACCGCAAATATAAGGAAACCTCACTCGGTGGCCTCGCGGTTAATGTGGTCGAGTGTTAGGCAGCCACTGCATAGGCGCTCTGGCTTTCCTCTATCCACGCGCCGCCAAGTACGCGGTCGCCGTCATAAAGCACCGCCGCTTGACCCGGTGAGACGCCGTATTCGGGCGTGTCGAACATCAGCCATTCACCCTCGATCCGCGCAGGTACTGGCTTGGCGAGCGAGCGCACCTTTGCCATCACCGCGCGGCCTTCAACGCAGTCTAGCCAGCTTGGTTCGGACAGCCGCGCTGCGCTCACTGCGAGTGCAGCACGCGGGCCAACGACAACGCGCTGCGCCTCTGGTTCAAGCCGGATGACATAAAGCGGCGCAGCTAGCCCGCCAAGTTCAAGCCCTTTGCGCTGGCCAACGGTATAGTGGATCAGCCCCTTGTGACGGCCAAGCTCGCGGCCCTCAAGGTCAACGATGGCGCCGTCGCGTTCGGCTTCAGGCCTGATTTTGCGGACGATGCTGGCATAGTCACCGTCGGGCACGAAACAGATATCCTGACTGTCGGGCTTGGCTGCAACACCCAATCCAAGCTCGGCGGCGATCTTGCGGACATCAGCCTTTGGCATCCCCCCAAGCGGAAAGCGCAGATAATCAAGCTGATCTTGCGTGGTCGCAAACAGGAAATAGCTTTGATCGCGCGCGGGATCGAGAGCACGGTGCAGTTCAGCACCACCCGCACCAACGATTCGGCGAACATAGTGACCGGTTGCGAGACAATCTGCACCCAGTTCGCGCGCAAGCCTGAACAAATCAGTGAATTTCACCCCCATATTGCAGCGCACACAGGGGATGGGCGTGCGCCCGCGCAGATATTCGTCAGCGAAATGATCAATCACTGAGTCGCGGAAGCGGCTTTCATGATCAAAAACATAATGGGCGATGCCAAGGCTATCGGCAACCGCGCGGGCATCGCGGATATCCTGGCCCGCACAGCAGCTTCCAGCGCGCTTGACGGCGCTGCCATGATCATAAAGCTGAAGCGTGATCCCGATCGTTTCAGCGCCCGACTGCGCGGCAAGTGCGGCCACCACCGACGAATCAACCCCGCCAGACATCGCGACGACAATGCGCTTCGGCGTATCGCCGCTGCCTAATTGAAACAGATCGGTCATGATGAACGCCTTTAGACGATATGTTTCTTAAGCAACAGTCCACCGAGATTAACAGGGAGTTTCTCTCGCATTTACAAGGCCTTCATGCCTTTGTG
>JAYTMV010000037.1:0-5420 GCA_043728175.1 Sphingomonadales bacterium | reverse complement strand
GCCGCGCTCAGCGCTGATGAATTTGTCGCGCAGCGGCTTGCGGGATTGGCTGGCGTTGTGACTGGCGAAGATTTCACCTTCGGCAACCGCAAAAGCGGCAACGTCACCGTACTTGCTGAGCTTGGCGCGCGTTACGGCTTTTTTACTGAAGCCGTCGGCGCTGTTGGCGACGGCGGTGAAGTGATTTCATCAAGCCGCATCCGCCGCGCGCTTACGGACGGGGATACTGCCACGGCAACGCACCTGCTGACCCGCCCCTATACGATACAGGGCGTAGTTCAGCACGGGGCCAAGCTTGGCCGCACCATCGGCTACCCAACCGCAAACCTCGATATGGGCAGCTACCTGCGCCCACGTTACGGCATTTACGCGGTGCGCGTGCAACTGGCCGATGGGCGCGTGATTGACGGCGCGGCCAATCTAGGTATCCGGCCCAGCTTTGATCCGCCCAAGGAATTGCTTGAGGCCTATCTGTTCGATTTTGATGAGCCGCTTTATGATCAGACCATCGCGGTTGAGCTGATTGCTTTCCTCCGCCCCGAAGCCAAATATGACACGCTTGAGGCACTCACCGCGCAGATGGACAAGGATTGCGCCGAGGCGCGACGACTGCTCAAAGCCAGCTGCTAATCTCGCCAAGCGGCTTCTTGATCGTGGCGTGGACTGGGATGGTGGCACCCGCTGTTGGATGGCCGACGACGACAATCATGATCGGTTTTTCATCCTTTGGGCGTTTGCACAGCGTATTGAGGAAACGCATCGGATTGGGCGTGTGGGTGAGCGTTGCCAGCCCCGCCGCATGGAGCGCCGCGAGCAGCAGCCCAGTTGCGATGCCAACGCTTTCAGTCACATAATAATTCTGCCGCTGATCACCCGCATTTAGCCCGCCCTTGCGCTGGCCGAAGATCGCGATCAGCCACGGGGCATGTTCAAGATAAGGCTTATCCGCATCGGTGCCGAGGGGCGCGAGTGCATCAATCCATTCGCTGCTCGCCTTGCCGCTGTAAAATTCGCGCTCTTCTTCTTCGGCGGCGATGCGCACTTGGCGTTTGGCGTCTGGCGAACCGATGACTGCAAAATGCCACGGCTGGTGATTGGCACCGTTAGGTGCGGTGCCCGCCGCAAGGATTGCAGACTCAATAATCTCACGCGGCACGGGCACGTCGCCAATCTGGCGGCAGGTACGGCGAGACCGGATATGTTCGTAAAACGCCACCGCCTTCGCGGCCCGCTCATCATTGGTCATCACAGGGTATGGCACCCACGGCAAAGTATCATGATCAATCATCGCGCATCCTTTGTCATAGCTTAGCCTGCCACGGTGATTGACGCTCGGCAAGCTTGGGTGGTAGTCCGCGACTATGGATGCGCTCGACACTCTGCTTTCGCCAGTCATCCTCTTCTTCATTCTTGGCGTCATTGCGGCGGCGGCCCGCTCTGATCTTTCAGTGCCTGAGCCGATTGCGAAGGGCATGTCGCTCTATCTGATGGCGGCGATTGGCCTCAAGGGCGGAGTGCAGGTTTCAGCCGCCGGGGCTTCGGCGGAAATGGCGCTGGTGAGCGTTGCCGGAATGCTGCTCAGCTTCACCCTGCCCTTCCTCGCCTTTGCCTTGCTCACTAGCTTTGGTAAGCTTGACCGGATGAATGCAGGCGCAGTTGCGGCACATTACGGATCGGTTAGCATCGTCACGTTCGTCACCGCGAGCGAGGCATTGACGCGAAGTGGTGCTGAACCTGCTGGCTATCTGGTCGCGGTACTCGCGCTGATGGAAACGCCCGCGATCCTCACTGGACTTTTACTCGCGCAGCGCGGCATGACCCGTACTCCGGGAGCGCCAGGCGGGCATTTGTGGCGTGAAGTGTTTTTGAACGGCTCAGTCGTGCTGCTGCTTGGCGCGTTTGCGGTCGGGCTGATCATCGGCAAAGAGAAATATGAGGCGATCAAGCCCGTCTTCACAACCGGATTTTCAGGCATCTTGTGCCTGTTCCTGCTTGATATGGGGCTGATCGCCGTGCGGCGTTTACGTGAAAGCCGCGCGATGACATGGCGGCTCGGCGTCCTCGGTATTGCCTTTCCGCTGATCAACGGCGGTATTGGTCTTGCGATTGCAGTAATGCTTGGGCTTGATGCCGGAACGGCGGCGGCGTTTGCAATCCTTGCTGCAAGCGCATCTTATATCGCGGTGCCCGCTGCAATGCGGATGGCGATGCCGCAGGCTGATCCGGGTATTTACCTGTCAATGTCGCTCGCGGTCACATTCCCGTTCAACATCGTGATCGGTATCCCGCTTTTCACCGCACTTGCCGCACAGTTTTCGGGTTAGGAGGTGGACATGGTTGAATTGGTCACGCGCAAACGGATTGATATCTTGATCGATGCGCCGCTTAGTGAATGGCTCGCCGAAACCGCTGCCTCGGTTGGGATTGCGCACCACACCCTGATGAACCTCCATTCGGGCAAGGGCCGTTCGGGCAGTTGGCGCGATGAGGATGTGTCGGGTGCAGTTTCCAAACGCATGTTCATTGCAATTGCCAATGCTGCAAAGGTGGAAGCGCTGATCGAAGCGCTCGCGCCGCACCTTGACACATACGGGCTGGTGGTGACGATTGCTGACGTTGATGTGGTGCGCGGCGAGCGGTTTTAGGCAGCCTTGCCCATAAGCGTGGGGAAGAAACCTTCGTGAGCGGTGCGGAGGGTGGCGAGGGGGATTTCAGCAACGAAAGTTTCTGCATCTCGGCTGGCGGAATAGCTATCGAAGACACGGCCTGAGTCTGCCCCGACGTAAAGAGCGTCGCCTTGCACTTTGCCAAGCCAAGTCATTGACACAGCTTGATCATTAGCTGCGTTCAAAATCTTGAAGTTGATGTTATCGGGCACTGTTACGACATAGCGTGCCTGATCTTCGCCAAACAACTTCTGGGTCAAGCTCACATCACCTTTCAGCAAGGTCGTCCCTTTGATTTCAGCCCCAAGATTTCCCGCGAGCGCCATTTCAGCAAGTGCGACCAGAAGCCCTCCGTCCGAAACATCATGAACAGCATTGGCCGTGCCTTCCTCAATCATTTGTCGAATGAAATTTGCGACGCGCAGCTCAAGATCCAAATCGACTCTTGGTGCCTGACCGTCTTCTCTTTTCAAACACTCGCGAAGCCAAATTGATTGCCCCAATTCAGAACCCAAATGACTGGAGCCAACGAGATAGATGTCATCCCCCTCCGCCTTGAACCCAATCGTCGCACTTTTGCTCCAATCATCAAGCAAACCAATCGCGCCGATTGCGGGCGTTGGCAGGATCGCGCTTCCGCCGCCTGTCGCCTTGCTTTCGTTGTAGAGCGACACATTGCCTGAGACGATGGGCATATCAAGCGCGATGCAGGCCTCGCTCATCCCCTCAAGGCAGCCGACGATTTGCGCCATGATTTCGGGGCGCTGAGGGTTGCCAAAATTGAGGCAGTTGGTGATCGCGAGCGGCTTTGCGCCGACCGCGCAGAGGTTGCGATACGCCTCGGCCACCGCCTGCTTGCCGCCCTCAACTGGATCGGCATAGCAGTAGCGCGGGGTGCAATCGGTCGTCATTGCCAGCCCCTTTTGGGTGCCGTGAACGCGGACGACCGCCGCATCGCCGCCGGGGCGCTGAACGGTGTCGGCACCGACCATATGGTCATATTGCTCCCAAATCCACCGCCGCGAGGCGATGTCTGGCGAGGCCATCAGCTTCAATAAGTCAGCGCCAATATCAGTCGATTCTGGAATATCGCCAAGCGGTTTGACCTGCGCCCACGCCTTATAGTCGTCTTGGCTCATATAGGGCCGATCATAGAGCGGCGCATCATCAGCAAGCGGGCCGAGCGGGATATCGCAGACCGTCTCCCCATTCCATTTGAGTACCATATGTCCAGTTTCGGTAACCGTACCGATCACCGCGAAATCAAGCTCCCACTTTTTGAAAATGGCCTCGGCGAAGTCTTCACGACCCGGCTTGAGCACCATGAGCATCCGCTCCTGCGATTCCGAGAGCATCATTTCGTAGGGCGTCATACCTTCCTCACGGCAGGGCACCTTGTTCATGTCAAGTTCGATGCCAACGCCGCCCTTGCTCGCCATTTCAACGCTTGAACTGGTGAGGCCAGCCGCGCCCATATCCTGAATCGCGACAATCGCGTCTGATGCCATCAGCTCAAGGCACGCCTCTATCAGCAGTTTTTCAGTGAAGGCGTCGCCAACCTGCACTGTCGGGCGCTTTTCCTCAGTATCGTCAGAGAAATCAGTCGAGGCCATCGTCGCGCCGTGAATGCCGTCACGCCCGGTTTTTGATCCGACATAGACGATTGAATTGCCAATGCCGCTTGCCGCTGAATAAAAAATCTTGTCAGTATCAGCGATCCCGACGGTCATCGCGTTGACGAGGATATTGCCGTCATAAGCCTTGTGGAAATTGACCTCACCGCCCACCGTCGGCACACCGACGCAGTTGCCATAGCCGCCGATGCCGCGCACCACGCCGTCAATCAAATGGCGCATTTTGGGATGATCAGGCCGCCCGAAACGCAGCGCATTGAGGTTCGCAATCGGCCGCGCGCCCATCGTGAAGACATCGCGCAGGATACCGCCAACGCCCGTTGCCGCACCCTGATACGGCTCGATATAACTCGGGTGATTATGCGATTCCATCTTGAAGATCGCTGCTTGACCGTCACCAATATCAACCACGCCCGCATTTTCGCCGGGGCCGCAGATCACTTGTGGGCCAGTGGTTGGCAGTTTCTTCAGATGAATCCGCGAGCTTTTGTACGAGCAATGCTCCGACCACATCACTGAGAATATCCCAAGTTCAGTCAGATTGGGTTCGCGGCCCATCGCGCTCAGAACGCGCGTATATTCTTCTTCGGAAAAGCCGTGTTCGGCGACGATCTGTGGGGTGATTTCGGACATGCCCGCGCTTTAGCGAGCAAGCTGCGCGGGAAGCAAGCCGCGACTGGCATTACCAATGAAAAACGGCGCTTCGAGGTCTTCGGGGCGGAGGTCAGCCTCAACCGCGCTGCCATTGGCAATCAGTTCGGCGCGCAGCACTCCGGGGAGAAGCCCGCGCGTGAGCGGCGGGGTCAGGAGTGCACCGGGGCCACGCACGAAGATATTGGTGAAGCTGCCTTCTGTAATGAAGCCTTCGCCGTCGACCAACGCCACTTCAAAGCTTCCCGCCGCCATTCGTGCCTCGACATAGAAGCTGCGGTCAGTTGTTTTGTGGCGCAGGCGAAAATCGCTGCTGTCAACGGGCAGGGTGACAAGACGGACGTCAACGAAATCGGCAGGCTTTGGCTGGTGCGGCTGAATCTCAATCGCGATCCGCCCGCTTGGGCTGAGCATCAGCCGCACCCGGCGCGATTCAGCGATACGGAATGTCGCCGCCTGAAGCTCATTA
>JAYTMV010000036.1:0-10776 GCA_043728175.1 Sphingomonadales bacterium | reverse complement strand
GCAAAGCTGCTCGCGGCAGGCATCACACTCCCTGAAAAGCTTGAAGGCTTGGCATTCGGCCCACGTCTCGCCAACGGTGGGGTGTCGCTTATCCTGATTACCGATAATGATTTTTCGGTGACGCAGACGGGGACTGGTACACAGCTTGATGTCTGCACCTCTGGCGCAGGCGGCGTAACCAGCCAGATTACGCTTGGGGCACTGTGCGGTGCGGGCCAGTCCTTAATCCCAACCAACATCTACAGTTTTGCGCTCGATGCTGCTGAAGCACGCGCGCTTGGGTTTGCGGCCATTCCTGAGCCCGCAACCTGGGCGCAGCTTGTGATTGGGTTCGGCATTGGCGGCGCTGCGATCCGTCGCCGTCGTCGCAAACTTGTTACGGTTGCTGCTTAATCCTTTAGTAGCCATGTTCTGCCATAGGGGCGTCTTCCGATTGGGGAGGACGCGCGTTGCTCTTGTTCACTGTTGCTTTGTCGCTTTCGGCGACCATCGATGAAACAATCCCAGCCCATGTTGAATGCGTGCCGATTGCACGGGCGCAGTCTGGCATCGCAATTTACGGCGATGCCCATACATGGTGGGGGCAAGCAGATGGCCGCTACGCGCGCGGCAACATGCCAAAGAAGGGCGCGGTGCTCGCCTTCAAACCCCACGGCGCGATGACGCTCGGCCATGTGGCTGCGGTGAGCAAAATCATTGATGATCGCACGATCCTTGTCACCCATGCCAATTGGTCACTCATCAATGGTCGGCGCGGGCAAGTCGAACGCGATGTGCGCATGATTGACGTTTCGGAAGCGGGCGACTGGAGCCAGGTGCGCGTTTGGTATGCCCCGCTTGCCGATTTGGGGACGACGCATTGGCCAGTGCATGGGTTTATTTATCCGTCAGGCGCACACTCCCCGCCAACGCGTTATGTCACCGCCAAGCCGCCCAGACTAGAATATGCTTCAGTCCTGACGTTTGAAGCGACGAAACCAACCGGACGGCTTGCCTATCTCGGCAAGCTCCTGCCACGGCTGCAATAACCTACTTCACCCCAAACTCTTCGACGCTTGCTCAAACACATCCTTGCTGAGCCCAGGCGTATCCACGATCCGCTGGAGCTCCGCGCGCATCAATGTCTGGCGCGCTTCATCAAAGCGCCGCCAGCGGCCAAGCGGCGGGGCGAGTTTTGCGGCGGTCTGCGGATTGATCGGATCAAGCGCAATCACGATGTCGGCCAAGAAGCGATAGCCCTCACCGCTCGCGATATGAAATTGCTGCTGATTAACCGAAAACGCGCCAACGAGTGATCGCACCCGATTAGGATTGTTGAGCGTGAAATCGGCGTGACGTTCAAGTTCGCGCACCGCTTCCCATGTGTCATCACGCATCGCCAGCGCCTGCGTCGTGAACCATTTGTCGAGCACCAACGCATCGTCACGGTAGCGATTGTAAAAAATATCAAGCGCAGCCACCCGTTCTGGCGCGTCGCTATTAGACAATACCCCGAGTGCGGCCTGCCGATCAGTCATATTGTCAGCCGCTTCAAACTGAGCAAACGCGAGCTTTGCCGCATCGCTTGCCTTGCCCGAGGCGATAAAACCAAGCGCCACATTGCGCAGGCGGCGCGCACCCTTGGCTGCGGGCGAATATTCAAACGCTTTGCCTGCGTGCGCCACATAAGCCGCACGCCAATGCTCATCAAGTTGCCTGCCAAGATCGGCACGAAGCGCATCGCGCGCGGCGTGGATCGCGTCTGGATCAACCACCAGCATCTGATCACCAATGAAGGCCTCACTCGGCACCATGATCGCTTCGGCCACAAAGGCAGGGTCAAGCGCATTGCTCGTCAGCGTATGTTTGATCGCATCGATGACGGGCGCGTGGTCGGCTTCCCCCGTTGCCACCGCGCCAACCAGCGTATCGACCATCAATTGCTGCATCGCCTCATAACGGCCAAACGGATCATCATCATGCGCCGAAAGAAACGCGAGATCCGCGGCACTGCGATCGGCCTCAATCACCACGGGTGCTGAAAAACTGCGGTTGATCGAAAGCACGGGCGGTCGCGTGAAGCCGCTCGCCTCGATCCGCGTTATGCCCTCACTCAGCACGACAAGCTGTTCGCCGCTATGTACGCCGCTTTCGCGGTCAAACAGCGCAAGCTTGATCGGGATGGCCATCGGCGCTTTGCCGCTCTGCCCCGGCGTGTCGGGCACTGATTGGGTGAGTGTCAGCACCGCCTGACCCGCAGCGGCGTCATGCGCCATTTCGGCCTTGACGCGCGGGGTTCCCGCTTGGGCGTACCACAGCCGGAACTGCGCAAGATCAACCCCGCTGGCCGCCTCCATCGCGAGGACAAAATCCTCACACGTCACCGCTTGGCCGTCATGCCGCTCAAAATAGAGATCACTGCCCGCGCGGAATTTTTCGGGGCCGAGCAAAGTGTGCATCATCCGGATGACTTCGGCACCTTTGTTGTAGATGGTCGAGGTGTAGAAATTACCGATCTCAAGATAGGATTCAGGGCGCACCGGATGCGCGAGCGGGCCGCTGTCCTCCTGAAACTGGCTGCCGCGCAGGATGCGGACATCCTCGATCCGCTTGACCGCCGCCGAGCCTTGGTCGGCCGAAAAGCACTGATCGCGAAATACGGTGAAGCCTTCCTTGAGGCTTAGCTGAAACCAATCACGGCAGGTGACGCGGTTGCCCGACCAATTGTGGAAATATTCATGCGCGACGACGCCGAGGACGCCGTCATAATCAAGGTCAGTCGCGGTATCTGGATCAGCAAGGATATAGCGCGAGTTGAAGATGTTGAGCCCCTTATTCTCCATCGCGCCAAAGTTGAAATCATCAACCGCAACGATGTTAAAAATCGCGAGATCATATTCGCGGCCATAGACCGTCTCATCCCACGCCATGCTCGTTTTGAGCGCGGCCATTGCGTGCTCGGTTTTGGGCAGATCACGCGCGGCAACCCAGATCGCGAGATCAACGGTGCGGCCCGACATCGTGGTGAAGCTATCGCGGTTCGCGGCCAGATTGCCCGCAACCAGCGCGAAGAGATAGCAGGGCTTGAAGAACGGATCATTCCACTCGGCAAAATGCTTGCCGCCGCCCAAATCGCCACTGCCGACCGGATCACCATTGGCGAGCAGCACGGGATAGGCGGCCTTATCGGCGCTCATCCGCACATGATAGCGGCTGAGCACATCGGGGCGATCGGGGAAGAAGGTGATGCGGCGAAACCCCTCGGCCTCACACTGCGAACAGAGCATTCCCGAACTGGAATACAGCCCCATCAGGCTGGTATTGGCGATCGGCGAAATCTCAACCTCGGTTTGTACGCTATGCGCGTCACCACTGAGCGCGATGATCAGCTTGCCGCCATCCATCCGCCAGTCAGCGGGCGCGCCGTCAACGCTCACGCTGATCGGCGTCAGCCCATCGCCATCAAGCACCAGCGGCCGATCATGCGCGCCGTTGCGGGTTACGCTTAGCGTTGCCTTGATCCGCGTTTTCACTGCATCAAGATCAAAATCAAGCGCGACCTCAGGGATCAACCAATCAGGCGCGCGGTAATCCTCGCGGCGGATGGCAACAGGCGGGGCGGCGGGGGCGGTCTGAATATCAAGCATGAGTCGCAGAGTAGGCGCGGCAGGCGGATTGATCAATCGGATAGGGTAGAGGGCGTGGAAGGAGCCACTTCCAAGATGAACATCCGTTCAGAAAGTCACACTAAAGTCTCACCAAAACGCGCATGACTTTTTCCCTTCGCGCCTCCCACGCCTTCGCGTGAACCCCTTGCACCCTCAAGATACGCGGCGAGACCTGATTGATCTCACGCGAAGGCGCCCTTCGACTGCCTTGCAGGCGCTCAGGATAAACTTCGCCTTTGGCGAAGGCGCGAAGAAGGAGGGGTGATTTTGAGGACTATTCCCCTTTCAAAAAACGTCGGAAATCTCAGGAAGTTGACACTGAATCGATATATTTGGGTGCCCTGCACGATTGGAAAAAATGGCATAACCAATAAGCCCCGACGATGCAGTGAGAAGGACAAGCGAGCGGTGAAAGTGGCGATCATGATCAGAACATATCATGAATATTTTCTGTAGGAAAGTCCCCTGATTGGCGAAGTCGCGTTCGCAAAAGGGGTGCACCCGAGCCGGGTCAAGGCACTCTCTTCGTGGCTTCGTGCCTTCGTGTGAGACCATGCTCCGGCTGGCGGTACGTGACGGGCTGAAAATTGATCTCACACGAAGTCACGAAGATCACGAAGAAGAGTTCCTTGCTATCTCACTCGTCACCCCTTCTCTTCGCGCCTTTGCGCCTTCGCGTGAGATCAATCAGACCGTGCCACGCGTCTTGAGGTTGCAAGGGGTTCACGCGAAGGCGCAAAGGCGCGAAGAAGAAGAAACAAGAAAAGTGATTATCTGGATTGGCACGTCGTCTCAGCTCAGGCCGCCAATAATTCCCGCACCAAGGATGGCTTGCGCGCGATCATCGCGAGCAGCACTTGCGCTGGCCCCGTCGGCTGCCTGCGGCCATGCTCCCAATTGAGCAACGTGCCTTTGGCGACGCCGATGCTCTTGGCGAACTGGCTCTGCGAAAGCCCCGTGGTCGCGCGGATCGCGGCGACATCGACGCTTGGTACTTCAATGTTGTGGACGATTGCGCCCGTCTTTTCGCCTTGCGCAAAGGCAAGCGCTTCGTTCAGCCCTTCCTTGATCCGATCATAAGCGTCACTCATTGTCTGTCTCCATAAGCGGCGATGAGCCGCTTGCTCGTTTCAACCAAATCTGCTTGCTCTTTGGCCGACAGATTATCCCTCTCATTCTTAGCGAATACCGTCAGCAGAAAGAGCGGCATATGTGCGCCGCCGAACACATGGAGCGTCCGGTAGCCGCCACTCTTGCCACTTCCAGCGCGCGGAACCCGCACCTTGCGCAAGCCACCGCCAAGCGAAATGCCCACCTCCGGGTTCGCAGCAAGATAGGTAACAATACCCATCCGCTCATCATCCGACATAATCGCCTTGGCCCGCCTCAAGAAACTGTCGAGTTCGACGACGGTTTGGAGGCGAGTCATTTAAGCTATCTATGTGCTATTGGCATATATGTCAATGGTGCATAGCGACGCATTGAGCTGCAGAGTTGCCTTGTTGCGGCGGGATATTTCTGACTCAGTCCTTCTAGCTGCGTAATTTGCTTACTGTCATTTGGCAGTGGAATAGTTTGACTGATTGAAATAAACCTGACTTGCCACATAATTAAGGAAACAGATTATGGCTGAACTTGGTTCGTTACTTACAGAGTCAATCAAATCTGATGCCAGCACGGATTTAGTTGTAGCAGCCATAGACTCCGGTCTCGATGCAGCGATTTCTTCGGGTGCTCTCGATGGAGTGCCTATATTTGGCACTGCTACGGGCCTCTGGCGCGCTGGCAAGGAAATTCAGCAAGAGCTTTTCATCCGGAAAATTGTGCGCTTTCTCAGCCAAGCCAGCACCACAAACTCTGTGGAACGAGCCAAATTCGTCGACGGGCTAAAACAGCGAGGGAAAGCAGAGGAGTTCGGTGAAACAATCCTCCTTATACTTGACCGCCTAGACGACACAGTGAAACCCGGCTTAGTTGGACGGGTAATGGCTGCGCACATGCGTGGAGAAATCGAATATAATATAGCCTTACGCCTCGCGTCGATCATTGCTCGTTGTTA
This sequence comes from Sphingomonadales bacterium, assembly GCA_043728175.1. Lineage (GTDB taxonomy): Bacteria > Pseudomonadota > Alphaproteobacteria > Sphingomonadales > Sphingomonadaceae > Aquisediminimonas. Next base: position 5,070 of record JAYTMV010000036.1, on the reverse strand, counting down.
CGCCACTGACCTCAATTTCCTGAAGACCTTTCGACAGGGTACGCAGAGAGAAAATACCCCAATAGCCGAGAGCTTATTTGCAGCAGGCGTCCTATCACATGGCGGCATCGATGGGGGACGTGTAGGTGATCCCCTGTCAGGAGGAGTCTTCTTTGAGCTAAATGAATATGGAGAATTGCTGTTGAAGCACGCATTAAAATAAACAAGCGTGGCATCCATTCACTCCCCACCCAAAATCCCCTAAAGCACCCCCATGCCCCATATCCTCATCTTTGGCCTTGGTTACACCGCTACCCGCATTGCCGCCGCGCTCGCCGCGAAGGGGTGGGATATCGTTTCCACTGGTTCCACTGGCACGGTGCGCTTTGACGATACCGCATCAATAAGGCTCGCGCTGGCGCAGGCGACGCATATCTTGTCATCAGTGCCGCCGGTTGCGGACGGTGATCCGGTGCTGAACGCTTACGGTGACCTCATCCGCCAAAGCCCCGCACAGTGGATTGGCTATCTCTCCTCAACCGGGGTTTACGGGGACGCGGGCGGGGCTTGGGTTGATGAGGCGGCTCCGCTCAAAGGGCGGCGGGGGAACCGGACGCAGGCTGACCTTGACTGGCTGGCGCTGGGCAGCCGCGTGTTCCGCCTGCCCGGTATTTACGGCCCCGGTCGTTCAGCGCTTGAGCGCGTGGCCGAGGGCAAGGCGCACCGGATTGATTTGCCGGATCAAATCTTCAGCCGGGTGCATGTTGATGACATAGTATCGGGCGTGATCGCGGGGCTTGATGGGCCGCCGGGGGCGTATAATCTGTCCGATGATTATCCGTGCAGCCAAAACCGCGTGATTGAGGCGGCGTGCGATTTGGCCGGGGTCGCTTGGCCGCCGCTGCAATCGCTTGAAGAGGCGAAGCTCTCACCGATGGCGCTTGCTTTTTATGCCGAAAATCGTCGCGTCGCGAATGGCAAGGCCAAGCGCCTGCTCGGCTGGACGCCCGCTTATCCGACCTATGTTGAGGGCTTGCGCGCGGTGAGCGCAATCACCAAGCCGACAATCGCGAGCGCGCCGCCTGCGCCTGCGAGCACCGTCCAGCGATAGCCCTCAAACACCGTTGAAATGCCCATCGCGATAACGGGCACGATCACGCTAGAGTAAGCCGCTGGGCCGGGGCCGATCATCCGGATCACGCTAAAATAGGCCATGAACGCAATCGCCGACGCAGCAACGCCCAAATAAACCACGCCGCCAATATAGGGCAGCGTCGGCTCAATCACCGGCGGGCCGACCGTGCCCCACGCAAAGATCGCGTCAAAGACCGTGCCCCACAGCATCCCCCACGCGAGCAAGCTCGCCATTGGCAGCGCGGCGGCGCGCTTGGTCGCCTGCATGACGTTCGCGACCGAGGCCGAGAGGACGCCCATCATGGTGAGGCCAATGCCGAGCAGTACCGCGTCACTGCCCTTTGCTGCCTCGCGGTATTCTTTGAGGAAGAGGAGGCCAATGCCCGCCATCGCGATGGCCGCGCCAACATAGAAGCGTCCACTCGGTTTGGTTCCCAGAAACATCCGCGCAAATAGCGTGTTGGGGACGATCAGCAGCGCGAATATCACCGCGACTAGCCCTGATGTCACATAAGCCTCGGCGCGGTAGACAAAGTTGAAGTTGAACACGAACTGGGCAACGCCGAAGATGGCCGCGAAAACCTGACCCTCACGCCCGATCCGGAGTGGTGCCCCGGTGAATAGCGCATAGGCGAACATGACCGCGCCCGCGACGAGGAAGCGGTACGTCACTGACCAGCTTGGCGGCACTTGCCCGAGCTGACCAAGGATGACGATCCATGTTGTTCCCCAGATGAGCGTGCACGTCCAGAAAGGGATCTGGACTTTGAGGCTCATCATGTTTGGCGTTTGTGTGTGGCTCACAGTGCCGCAATCGCAGCGGCGAATTTGGCGATATCGCCCTCATCCTGATCCCAACTGACGACGAAGCGCACTTCGCGCTCGGCCCAATCGTAAAAGTCAAAACCTTGCGCGCGTAGCTTTGCGGCTTCGTCGGGCGTCATGCGCAGGAACAATTCGTTCGCCTGGACGGGGTGGAGTAACCGCGCGCCTGCCGCTGCTGCCAGCACTTGCGCTTTCGCGTTCGCCGCGCGCGCATTGGCGAGCCAGCGGTCATCCTCAAGCAGCGCGAGAATCTGCGTCGCGAGATAGCGGCCCTTGGAGAGCAGATGCCCCGCGCGCTTGCGGCGCTGATGCGTTGCACCGACGAGTTCAGGCTTGAAGAAAATCAGCGCCTCGGCACTCATCCCGCCGTTTTTGACGAAACCGAATGACAAGATATCAACCCCCGCGCGCCATGTAACGTCGGCAGGGGAACAGCCAAGATGTGCAACCGCATTGGCAAAGCGCGCGCCGTCCATATGGAAGCCAAGCCCGCGCGCCTTGGCGAGTGCGCCAAGTGCCGCAACCTCGGCAGGAGTATAAACGCAACCATATTCAGTCGCGTTGGTGATTGACATCGCGTGCGGCTGCACCCGGTGGACGTCATTGGCAACGGCATCAAGTGCGGCGGCGGCAGTCGCAGGCGTCAGTTTTGCGCCCTCGCCTTCGCCAAGCAGCAGCTTTGCCCCGTGGGTGTAAAATTCGGGCGCGCCGCATTCGTCATTCTGGATATGCGCGTCGCGGTGGCAGAGGATGCTGCCGTGCGGCGGGCAAAGACTGGCCAGCGCCAGCGCGTTGGCCGCAGTGCCGCTTGCAACCCAAAGCGCGGTGACTGGCGTTTCAAACAGATCAGAAAACGCCGCGTCGAGCGATTTGCTCAGCGCATCACCGTCATAAGCGGTATCAACATGGTTGGCAGCGACCAAAGCCTCAAGCACGGCGGGGTGAACCGAGGCGGCATTATCAGAGAAAAAACGCATAGCGCCCAATGCGCAGGCATGACGTGCACGTCAACACCGCCAAGCGAAATTCATGCTTGAAAAGTTTCAATAAGCAATTGCAGCCTTTGCATGTTGTCCAAGGCGAATTGCAGTTGGCGCGCGGGCGGCTTATGATTAATCCATCAGCTCGGATTGCTAAGGATACTCGACACATGAAGAAACTTTACCCCAATGCCGCTGCCGCGCTTGAAGGCGTGCTACGCAATGATATGCTGATCGCGAGTGGCGGGTTTGGCTTGTGCGGTATTCCTGAGCGCTTCATTGATGCCATTGTCGCGTCGGGCGTTACCGGGCTGACAATTGCCTCCAACAATGCCGGAATCGACGGCGAGGGTCTGGGCAAGCTGCTCCGCACCCGCCAGATTAAAAAGATGATCTCAAGCTATGTTGGCGAGAATAAGGAATTTGAGCGACAATATCTCGCGGGCGAACTTGAGGTTGAGTTTTGCCCGCAGGGCACACTTGCCGAGCGGATGCGCGCAGGCGGGGCGGGCATTCCCGGTTTCTACACTAAAACTGGCGTCGGCACGCAAGTGGCCGAGGGTAAAGAAGCCAAGGATTTTGAGGGTCAGGACTATATCCTCGAACGCGGTATCTTTGCTGACCTAGCCATCGTCAAAGCGTGGAAGGCCGATGAAAGCGGCAACCTTGTTTTCCGCAAAACCGCGCGCAATTTTAATCAGCCCGCCGCGACCTGCGGCAAAATCTGCGTGGTTGAGGTTGAGGAAATTGTCCCCGTTGGCGCGCTTGACCCAGACAGCATTCACCTGCCGGGTGTGTATGTGCAGCGGATGATCCTTGGCAGCCCTTATGATAAAAAGATTGAGTTCCGCACGGTACGTGAACGGATGGCGGCATGATCCGCGCGGTTCTGATCGCGCTCGCGGCCAGCATTGCGACGCCTGCAATTGCGCAAACGCCGTCTGATGAAGCCATCACCAAAATCGCACTGCCCAAAGAGCAGTTGACCGGGATGCTTGCAGACGCGGTGTTCAAGGATCGTTCAATGGCGATCCACGCGTTTTTGCTCGGTATCGAACCCACCTGCAAAGTCTATGCGATTGCCGCTGACAAATCAGTGGCGAAGCATTTGCCGCTGTGGAATGCCAATGTGCTGCGCGCTTACCGACAGATTGTGCCTGCGCAAACACTCGCTCAGGCGGTCGCTGAAGGGCCAGCAGGGCGCAACCGCATCACTGAATATATGCCCCAAATCGGTGCTGTGATGGAGCAATCGAGCGGAAGGCTGCTCAAGCAATCGGCCACCGAAGTCTTGCGCGAAATCGGCAGTGCGGCGGCAGGCGTCAACCCCGCCAAAGTCGATCAAAAAGCCCGCATTGCCGAGCTTCAGGAACAAATCGCCAAAACCGGCAAACTCTGCGGCGTGATCAACGCAGCGGACAATATCGCTAAATCGGAAAGTCTGAACTGATGGCTTCGGCAGTGAGCGAAGGGCACTCACCTCGTCCTGTGCTGAGAAACGAGAACGGCCTCCGGCGCTTGTTATCGCGAACCGGAGGCCGGCTGCCTGCATTACAAGCAGTCTCCAAGCCCGATGCCAAAGCAGAGCGGGAACATACATCTTGTAAGCAGAATGATTACATTTGTCAAGATTTAGAACCCCAACCCCCGCAAAACGGCGGCCCTGATATCGGACAACTGCTCTGCGGAAACGTTGCCGGAAACGAATTTACGCTTGCCGCCCGAACTAGCGCGACCGTCCTTGAAACGATCAAGACGCACTCGGGCAATGGGCATCGCCATATCGCATTTGGCCCACATCTGCTGAGCCGAAAACGGGCTTGGCAGAGATTGCAAAAGTGTAAGCTGGACATGGTACGCCATTTGCGGGTTGGGTACTGTCGTACTCAAAGGAACAATCGTTACAAGATCGCCTCGTCCAGGCAGTCTTGGAACAATGACAACAACTGGGCGGCGCTTGACCATTTCCGGAACTATGAATCCGCTAAAGTCACACAGCAGTATTTCGCCCAATTTCGGATAATACATCAACGACATTTATTAGGGCTTAGTGGCTCTTTGGCAGATTTGGAAGGACGTAACTAATGCCCTGGACAAGAGACGAAATGGCTGCGCGCGCGGCGAAGGAGCTTCAGGACGGCTATTATGTCAA
>JAYTMV010000035.1:0-3290 GCA_043728175.1 Sphingomonadales bacterium | reverse complement strand
GGATATTGCGATTGATATCGTTTATGAGGATGATCATCTCCTCATCGTTGATAAGCCTGCGGGGCTTGTCGTCCATCCGGCGGCGGGCAATTTTGATGGAACGCTGGTCAATGCGCTGCTCCATCACTGTGCGGGGCGGCTTTCGGGGATTGGCGGGGTGGCGCGACCCGGCATTGTCCACCGGATCGACAAGGATACTTCGGGATTGATGGTGGTCGCCAAAACTGATCGCGCGCATGAGGGGCTGGCCAAGCAATTTGCCGATCACAGTATTGATCGCCGGTATCAGGCGATTGTCGCGGGTATCCCCTTGCGCGGTGGGGGGACGATTGATGCGCCGCTCGCCCGCTCAACCGCCAATCGCCAGAAAATCGCGATCTGCGCCGAAGGACGCGGCAAGCGGGCGGTGACGCATTACCGCCTGATTGAGTCGCTTAAGGATGCAGCACTCGTCGAATGCCGGCTTGAGACGGGGCGGACGCATCAAGTGCGCGTGCATATGGCGTCGATCAATCATCCGCTGATCGGTGATCCTGTTTATGGGCGGACAAAGGCCGTTCACGCACCGATTCTCCGCGAGTTAGAATTTGCGCGCCAGGCGCTCCACGCGGCGTTGATCGGTTTCATTCATCCCGTTGATCGAAAAAATATGGCGTTTGAAAGCAAAATGCCCATTGATATGCAGCGACTATTCACCAAATTGCGTTTATAAAGTGAACAATATGATCGGATTGCAGTTATGCAATCATTAGGGAGTATGAAAGACGATGGCTGCGAAAGCTGTAGCTAAACGACCACGGTCAACCGCAGTTGCGAAGCGCACGAACGTGCCCGCGACGATCCCTTCGCTTGGGAGTGAGGCCGGGCTTAATCGTTATCTCTCTGAAATCCGCAAATTCCCGCTGCTGACGCCCGAAGAGGAATATATGCTGGCCAAGCGTTTTCAGGAACATCAAGACCCTGAAGCGGCTGCAAAGCTCGTCACGTCGCACCTTCGCTTGGTTGCGAAAATCGCGATGCGTTACCGGGGTTATGGTCTGCCCGTCTCCGAACTCATTTCGGAAGGCAATATCGGCCTGATGCAGGGTGTGAAGAAATTTGAGCCTGATCGCGGCTTCCGCCTTGCGACTTATGCGATGTGGTGGATCAAGGCATCGATGCAGGAATTCATTCTGCGTTCGTGGAGCCTTGTCAAAATGGGCACGACGGCGGCGCAGAAGAAGCTGTTTTTCAACCTCCGCCGGATGAAAAGCAACCTTGAGGCATTTGAAGACGGTGATCTAAGCCCCGAAAATGTTAAGAAAATCGCGACTGACCTCGGCGTGACTGAGGCCGAAGTGGTGAGCATGAACCGCCGCATGGCCAATGGCGGCGATACGTCACTCAATGTGTCGCTCAACGAAGAGGGCGAAGGCCAATGGCAGGATAGCCTTGTTGACGGCGGCCCGCTTCAGGATGAGGCTTATGCCGAAACGCAAGAGCGTGTTGTTCGCCGGGCAATGCTGGTCGAGGCGATGGAATCGCTTAATTCTCGTGAGGCGCATATATTGACTGAACGGCGCTTGGTTGAAGAACCAAAGACGCTTGAGGAACTGAGCCAAGTCCACGGCGTCAGCCGCGAGCGTGTCCGCCAGATTGAGGTGCGCGCGTTTGACAAGCTTCAGGCCGCGATCATGCGGATTGCGGGCAACAAGGGTGTGATGGCGCTGGCTTGATTGCGCTGGCGATAGCGTTACATGAAGCGCATGGCATCACGCAGCAAGCGCTCCCCCGTATATCGGTTTGGTTTCTTCATCGGCCGGACGGTCTTATATCTGCTCGTCGCATCGCTGCTCTGGGTGGTGGCCTATCGCTTCATCCCACCGCCGATCACTGCAACGATGCTGGGTGATGTTGTCGCGGGGCGTGGCCTTAGCAAGGACTGGATGTCGATTGATACGATCGATCCGGTCATGGCGCGCGCCGTGATCGCCGCTGAAGACGCAAAATTCTGTTCACATGGCGGCTTTGATCGCGAAGCCATTCAAAAAGCGATGAAAAACAATGCGCGCGGGCGGCGGATTCGCGGCGGATCGACGATCAGTCAGCAGACCGCAAAGAATGCCTTCCTTTGGCAAGGCGGCGGTTTCTTCCGCAAAGGACTTGAGGCGTATTTCACGCTGCTGATCGAGAATATCTGGGGCAAGCGGCGGATTATGGAGGTGTATCTCAATATCGCCGAAACCGGGATTGGCACTTACGGCGTTAATGCGGGATCGCAGCGCTATTTCGGACATGATGCTGATCAGATGACGAGCGTAGAGGCGGCACGGATCGCCGCGATCCTCCCGCTCCCAAAGAAACGCGATGCCGCCGCACCTAAAGGCTACACCCGCAAATATGGCAACCGCATCAAAGCACGCACCGGCGCAGTGAAGCGCGATGCGCTTGATTCGTGTTTATCAAAATGACCTTAATCAAAACGGCAGTTTGAACCCCGGTGGCAGCGGCATACCGCTTGTCATTTTTTCCATTTCGCTATTTGAGGCTGAGTCAGCCTTGGCACGCGCATCGTTGAATGCTGCGACAATCAAATCCTCTAAGATTTGCTTTTCGGAAACTGCGAGCAGGCTTTCGTCAATATCGATGCTGCGGATGGTGCCTTTGGCGGTCGCACGCACTTTGACCATGCCACCGCCGCTTGCGCCTTCAACCTCAATCGTTTCAAGATTAGCCTGCGCCTTGGTCAGTTCCTCCTGAACATTGGCGGCCATTTTGAGGATATCATCAATCGATTTCATGCGGTGACACTCCGTTGTTCAGACAATATATAGTCAAGCAGTTCAGTTTCTGGGAAGGCGGCAATCGCGGCCGCAACCATTGGTTGCTCCAATATTGCTCTCCTTGCGCTATCCTCCTGCTGTTTGGCCTGATCAAGGAGTGAGAGTGCCGCAGCCTCATCACTCATCGTCACCTGCCAATTAGCGCCAGTTAGAGTTTTGAGCGCGTGACCCAGATCACGCGTAAAATCGCTTGGTAGCGGACGCGCCGCGCGGATTACAAGTTCCGGCGGGGCGTAGCGCACCAATCCTGCAAAATCATGAAGCTGCTGGGCGAGCAGCGGCTTCCCGCCACCTTCAAGAATGGCGATCAAACCGGCAAAGTCTTCCGGAAGCGCAGCCGTCGAGGCGCTACCTGACGACTCTGGAGATGTTTGCCCCGGTGTCGCAACAGCCATCACCTCACCCGCCTGTATTCGGCGGATCATATCGGCTGGATCGGGCAGGCTGCTTGCGTGGATCACCCGAAGC
>JAYTMV010000034.1:0-2277 GCA_043728175.1 Sphingomonadales bacterium | reverse complement strand
CAGCAATATCTGGTGGATCGCGGCTGGATCGTTTTTTCAGTCGATGGGCGCGGCACGCCTGATCGCGGCAAGGCGTTTGAGGATCAAATCTATCAGTCAATGGGCGGCGTCGAAGTCGCTGATCAAATGACAGGCGTTGCGTGGCTCAAGCAGCAGCCGTTCGTCGATTCAGACCGGATTGTGGTCTACGGCTGGTCATATGGCGGCTATATGACGCTCAAACTGCTTGAGGCGGCCCCCGGCGCGTTCGCAGCGGGGGTCAGTGGCGCACCCGTCACCAAGTGGGAGCTTTACGACACCCATTATACCGAGCGCTACATGGGTGATCCGCGCAAAGTGCCAGAAGCGTATAAAGCCGCGAACGTCGTACCCCACGCGGCCAAGATCGCTGATCCACTGCTCCTGATTCACGGTATGGCGGATGATAATGTTGTGTTCGATCATTCAACGTCATTGATGGCCGCGCTTCAGGGCAATGCGCAGCGATTTGAAACGATGGTCTATCCGGGGCAGACGCACCGCGTGGCGGGGCCAAAGGTCAGCGTCCATTTGTGGAACGGTATCCTCGATTTTCTTGATCGCAACACCGCAAAGCCAAAGGCGCAATAAATGTTGACCCCAACCGATATGAAACTGCTTCAGGATTCCTATGCGCTTTTGCAATCGCGGGATGCCATAGGTGCGCGAGCAAAGCTTGCGACTTTGCCCGATGAAAAGTTGCAGCATCCCGATGTTGTCCATCTGCTCGCACTGATCATGATTGCCGTGGGCGAAACCGATGAAGCGCGCGCGTTCCTCGAATATGCCGTAAAAGAGGCACCCAAGGCATTCTCAATCTGGTTGACCTATGGCAATTTGCTCGGCGATCTTGGCGATATTCACGGTGCGTTTGCGGCCTTAGAACGGGCAGCGACACTTGATCCGCACTCGCCCGATCCGCTATTTAATCTGGGGCTTACTGCGATGAAGGCCGGATGGCTTGATCATGCGAATTCGGCGTTTGAGAGGGCGGAGAAGATCGCGCCAGCCAACACTGCCATTCGCAATGCGCGCGGGCTTCTCGAGCAACAGCGCGGCAATCCTGACGGCGCGATCAAGCATTATCATGAGGCAATTCTGATCGACCCACGCGATGCGCGCAGTCGCCATAATATGGGGGCGGCGCTGCGCAGTGTTGATCAAACTGAGGCGGCACTGGAACAGATTGAACTTGCCATCGCGCTTGGCTCAATGGCCCCTGAAAGCTTCACGATCCGCGCGCATTTGCTTGCCGAGCTTGGTCGTTTTCATGAAGCCGTTGGCCAATATCATGAGGTGGTGAAGGCGGTTCCCGAACATCTCGACGCGCATGAAACGCTTGCCCGGCTAATGCCTCAATTGGGCGTGGCTGATGTCGCGCTTGAAAGTTATAAGCGCGCGCTGGCCAGCGGGCCGGTGTCGCAGGAGCTATGGCATTCTGCCTTATCAGCGGCGAAAGATGTCGGCGATGATGCGCTATTTTTGAGTTGGGCACATGATGCTGAAACCGCGATTGGTGCGCAGCCAGAGTTTACGCTTGCGAAGGCAACTGCGCTTGGCCGTAGCGGCGACCCCAAGGGCGCGCTTGCACTGCTGCAAGGGTTAGTAACGACATCGCCAGACAGCGGCCCAATTCACGCGCATTTATGTCACACGCTGTTGATGCTCGGGGATCCCAAGAAAGCCGAAGCCCACGCCCTGCGCGCGACTGAGCTTGCTCCGCTTGATCAATTTGGCTGGTCATATCTCACGATTATCTGGCGTCTGCTGAATGATCCGCGTGAGGCGTGGCTTGCCGATTATGATCGGCTGGTGATGACGGTTGATCTCGATCCAGAAGACGCGGGCGAGGCTGATGCGTGGTTCACGCCACTGCGCGCCTCGGTTGAACAGCTTCATACCACAATGGCGCATCCGGCTGAACAATCGCTGCGCGGTGGCACCCAAACGCGTGGCAATATTTTTGAGAAGCGTAACCCCGACATGCGCGGTTTTGCAGATCATGTCCGTCAGGCGACTGAGTCAATGCTGCCACGCTTGCCGCAAGATGAAACGCATCCGTTTCTGCGCCGTAACAGCGGCCAGGTCAAATTCGCCGGCTCATGGTCAGTCCGGCTGGCGAGCAGCGGTTTCCACACCAACCATATTCATCAATCGGGCTGGCTCAGCAGCGCATTTTACCTGACACTTCCGCCCGAAGTCGGCACTTCGCAAGCAGGTGCATTGACGTTTGGTGTGCCTGACGCCGCGTTCGGGCTT
>JAYTMV010000033.1:0-9709 GCA_043728175.1 Sphingomonadales bacterium | reverse complement strand
GGCGCAGATCGGATCACCGCGATTGGCATCACTAATCAGCGCGAGACGATTGTTTTTTGGGATCGCCGCACAGGCGAACCGCTGGCCCCCGCCATCGTTTGGCAGGATCGGCGCACGGCGGAGGACTGCGCCACGCTCAAAGCCGCAGGGCATGAGCCAACGGTGCAAGCCAAAACCGGGCTGCTGCTTGACCCCTATTTTTCTGGGAGCAAGATTGGCTGGGCGCTCAAAAACTGGTCGCAGCTAAAGGATGCCGGAGATAATCTCGCGGTTGGCACGGTCGAAAGCTACCTCGTGTACCGATTGACCGGCGGCGCGCATGTGAGTGACGCGACCAATGCCTCACGCACCGCGCTCATGGCGATTGGCAGCAGCGGCTGGGATGACGGATTGCTCAGCCTGTTCGATGTACCCCGCGCTATCTTGCCAGAAATTGTTGATTGCGCAGGCGACATTGGAACAACCTTGCCCGAACTGTTCGGCGGGCCGATTAAAATCACGGGTATGGCGGGCGATCAACAAGCGGCGACCATCGGCCAAGCCTGCCTTGAACCCGGCCAGACCAAAGCAACCTTTGGCACCGGCGCGTTCATCCTGACGCAGACCGGGCGGAAATTGCCACAGTCTCAGCATAAGCTGCTCGCCACCATCGCCTGGCAACTGGGCGGAGAGCGGCATTATGCGCTCGAAGGCTCAGTCTTTGTCGCGGGCAGCCTGATCCAATGGCTGCGCGATGATCTGAGCCTGATTGAGCAGGCTTCTGAAACCGAACCACTCGCGCGCAGTGTAACGGATAATGGCGGCGTTTATATCGTGCCTGCTTTGTCAGGTCTCGGCGCGCCTTATTGGCGGCCCGATGCGCGCGGTACGATCAGTGGCCTTAGTTTTTCAGCCAAGAAAGCTCATGTTGCCCGCGCGGCTTTGGAGGCGATGGCGCATCAGGCGAGCGACCTTAAAACCGCCTACGCCGCCGATGGCTGCGATTGGCAGGAACTGCGGATCGACGGCGGGATGGTCGCCAATGACTGGATGGCGCAGGATTTGTCGGACATGCTGAACATAACCGTTGAACGCCCCGGCTTTATCGAAACGACAGCACTTGGTGCGGCGATGCTGGCGGGCGTTGGTGCGGGGCTTTACGGTTCGCTCAAAGACGCCTCGGTTATGCGCGGTGCGGTCGAGCAGTTTCGCCCCAAGATCGCGCCTGATCCTCGCACAAAACGCCTCGAAGGCTGGGCGCAGGCCGTCGCCCGCACCTTGATTTGAGCTGATAGATATATGAATTTTGCAGAAGCCATAGCCGCCGTGCCGATCGTCGCAATCCTGCGCGGGGTAAGACCTGACGAGGTGGTTTCCATAGCTCAGGCGATCTTTGATGCGGGTGTGCGCGTGATTGAAGTGCCGCTGAACTCACCTGATCCATTTACCTCCATCGCCAACCTCGCCGCGCATTTTGGGGATCGCGCGATCGTCGGTGCTGGCACGGTGTTGACCGTTGAGGACGTTGCGCGCTGTAAAGCGGCGGGTGCGCAAATCATCGTCTCGCCCAATATGAACCCTGATGTCATCCGCGCAACAGTGACGGCGGGCATGATTTCCGCGCCCGGCTGCCTAACGCCGACCGAAGCGTTCGCGGCGCTCGATGCCGGCGCACATGCGGTGAAACTCTTTCCCGGCGAACTCATCTCAGCCGCTGCCGTCAAAGCGATGCGCGCGGTACTGCCCAAGCAGGTGATTGTGCTTGTCGTCGGCGGCGTCTCCGCAGATTTGATCAGCCAATACCGCGAAGCGGGTGCCAACGGCTTTGGCATAGGCGGCGGAATTTACCGTCCCGGCATGTCTCCCGAACAAGCCGGAGCCAATGCGAGAGCGTTTGTTGCGGCCTTGCGCTAATTCTCGCAAATGTCTTCGTGCCGCCCTGTCACATCGATTTTATAAACGAATAACGCACCCGCCAGCGGTTGTTTGGCTAACGCGGCTTGATCAAGGTCAACGCGCGCGGTTGTGATGCAGAGCAGGTCAAGATCTGGCCCGGCAAAGGCCACGCAACTCGGCTGGCTGACGGGCAGTGACAATCGCCGTTCGATGCTGCCATCGGGACGATAGCGGACGATTTGCCCAGCCCCCCACTGCGCATTCCACAGATGATCTTCAGCGTCGATACAACTGCCGTCGGGGTGAATGCCGGGCGGTGTTTGCGCAAAAATACGCGGTTCGCCGACTGGCCCCGTCACCGGATCAAAATCATACGCCCAGATGATATTACGCGGCGAGTCGGCAAAATACATGATGTCGCCAGCGCCGTTCCAGCACAGGCTGTTGGGAATGCGGATATCATGCAGATGCACGCTGGCATGGCCGTTCCCATCGTAGCGCCAAAGCGAGCCAAGCGGAGCGCCCGCAGCCTCTGCCATGCTGCCCGCCCAGAATTTGCCAGTGCGATCAGTACGGCCGTCATTCATCCGCAAATGCGGCGTCGCCTGCGTAATCGGCGCGACCATCTCAAAGTGCGGCTTCGTTACTGAAAAGCGCGCAAAGCCGCTTTCGAACGCGCCCAAATATATCTCTGGATCGGGCGTCAGCGCAAAACTGCCAAGCCGTTCGGGCAAGTCAAAGCGTTCCGGCGGGGCCGCCATATCCCACTGCCACAAACAGGACGATTCAATGTCAGTCCATTGCAATTTCTGCGTCCGCTGATCCCACAACACGCCTTCACCCAGCATGTTCGCCACGTCGCAGATGATTGGATCGGTCATGATGCGCGCGCCTGATGGAGTTTTATGAGGCCAGACAGGCTGGCTGCGTCACCATCAATTGCGTGCGACACAGCCCCAAAACAGGTTAGCGCGGCGGCATAAAGTGCGGTCAAGTGCGGCGAACCTATGACCGTGATTGCGGTTGAAGTTGAGGGGGCACCGTAAAGCGCCAGCGCTGATTTAATCTCACAGCCAATGGTCAGCCCGGCGAGATAGCTATCGGCGTCCTCGGGCTTGAGTGTATCCACAATTTGCCGGCTGCGGACGGTGAACAACAGCGACTCAAGTCCGGCGATGCTTGAACGCGCTATCTCCACGCCCTCCACAAAAGCGGCACCGGGCTTTGCCGCCACGGGCCGTTTGGGATTGAGCAAGATGCTGTGCCGCCCAAGAATGTCGAGCAACTCGCCGGTGTGTGCGGTATGGAATGCGGTCACTGCGCGTCCCGAAACCTGCACCCATTTGCTATGCGTACCGGGCAGGCAAACCAAGGCCTCCTCGCCGATCACGCTCCCGAAAATCTGAATTTCTTCGCCGCGCATCACATCGGGCAAACCGTCAATCCGGGTGGTTGCTACGCCGGGCGCGACACAAAAATCAACGCCGCGTGCGCGAAACGAAAGCGTTCCCAAAGCGATATCATCAAGCGTCACGGGCGTGTCGGCATATCCCGCCATGTGCCAGCCGATATTTGATCCAACCGCGCCCACCATGATCACTGACAAATTTGGCTGTTGAGCAATCCAATCGCCAATCGCTTCAAAACAGGCGTTTTCAATCGCGTCAGCGCCGTCAAGCTGACCAATGCCGGGGCCGCCGCGCGTGTCCAACAGGCTGCCGTCTTCGGCGATCAGATAGAACCGCGCATTACTATTGCCCCAATCGACACCAATAAAAGCGGGATGATTTGCCACAGCCAATGAGGATGAGAATTGCATTTTTTTGGCGCGCCTTGCTTCGTTTCTTTTGCAATAATCATATCAATCGGAATATGCGATGTGCGTAAACGAAAATATGCACCTATGCGTATCAGGGAGCGCCAATGTCGTCAGTCAAGATTGCCATTATCGGCTACGGAAAGATCGCGCGCGATCAACACGCGCCTGCTATTGCGCGCACTGACGGTCTGGAATTGGTCGCGACAGTCAGCCGCAGCGGGAACGCGCCGCACGGCATACCCTGCTTCCCAACGCTCGAAGCGCTTGCCGCAAGTGGCATCAAGGTTGACGCCGTCGCACTCTGCGCGCCGCCTGACGGACGATCAAAAACAGCAACTCAAGCTGCGGATTACGGGTGGGATATATTGCTTGAAAAGCCCCCCGGCGTCTCATCGGCTGAAGTGACCGCGCTTGCCGATTATGTTCACCGCGCAGGGCAAATCCTGTTCACCACATGGCACTCGCAGTATAATGCCGCTGTTGATACAGCGGCAGAGCGGCTCGCGGGTCAAGACATTCGCTCGATGCGGATCGACTGGCGAGAGGATGTCCGCAAATGGCATCCGGGGCAGGATTGGATTTGGGAAGCAGGCGGGTTCGGCGTGTTTGATCCCGGCATCAATGCACTTTCGATTGCAACCAAGATCATGCCAAAGCCGCTTGTGCTTGAGAAAGCGCGGTTGACTGTCGCTGAAAATCACCAATCCCCGATTGCGGTTGATCTCGAATTTGGCGCGCAATTGTCGGCGCATTTCGATTGGCGCGAAACGGGCGAAGAGTGTTGGAGGATCGCAATCGAAACAGCGCGTGAGACGCTGCTGCTCGATAAAGGCGGCAGCGAGCTACGGGTCAATGGTGAGGCTGTAATCACACACCCCCCGCGCGAATATCAATCAATCTACGCTTATTTAGCCACCCTATTGCGTAAACGGCAAAGCTATGTCGATATCGCGCCACTACGCCTTGTCGAAGACGCGCAGCGGATTGGCGCTATCCACCGGATCGCTGCGTTTGCAGAGACAATGGCTGACCCCTGACCGACATCTGGATAATGGCTCAGGCCACACTCAGGCCTCGGCTCAGCGATGGACTTGGCACATGGCGGCAGGTTGCTGCTTGACCCCGTCATTCAAGCGGGCCAATCTCCGTCGCAACAATATTACAAGAGGATGCCCCCCATGAAAATCGCTGTATCATCGCTTTCGCTCGCGCTTGCCCTAAGCCTGAGCGTGCCCGCCTTTGCGCAGACCACCGCCGATGCAGACGCGTTCGTTGCCAAGGCCGAGAAGGAGCTTGGCGAATATATCGTCTTTGCCAGTCAGGTTCAGTGGATCAATAACACCTATCTGACCGATGATACTGATGCGGTTGCCGCCAAAATCGGCGCGCAGGGCACTGAAATGCAGGTGCGTCTGGCGGGCGAAGCCGCGAAATATCAGGCGCTTACCGGGCTTTCCGCCGATACCAAGCGCAAACTTGATTTCCTGCGCGGTGGCCTCGTCCTGCCCGCGCCAACCACGCCGGGTGCGGCAACCGAACTCAACAACATCGCGACGAAGCTCAATTCGCAGTACGGCAAGGGCAAGGGCACGCTCGGAGGTGCGCCGATCAACGGTTCAGACATTGAAGAGAAAATGGGCACCTCACGCAACCCTGCCGAGCTTTCCGAAATGTGGGCAAGCTGGCACACCAATGTCGGCGCGCCGATGCGTGATGATTATGCCAAGATGGTTGAGATCGCCAATAAAGGCGCGAAGGAGCTTGGCTACAGCGATGTCGGCGCGATGTGGCGCTCGCAATATGACATGCCTGCCGATGATTTCGCGGTGCTGACCGACAAGCTCTGGACGCAGGTAAAGCCGCTCTATGACGCGCTGCACTGCTACACCCGCACCAAATTGAATGAGAAATACGGTGACGCGGTGCAGGCCAAGACCGGGCCAATCCGCGCTGATCTGCTCGGCAATATGTGGGCGCAGGAATGGGGCGATATTTATGATATCGTTGCCCCAAAAGGCGCGGGCGATGTCGGTTATGACACCACCGACCTGCTCAAGGCCAAGGATTATGATCCGATCAAAATGGTCAAAGCGGGTGAGGGCTTTTTCTCCTCGCTCGGTTTCAAGCCGCTGCCCGAAAGCTTCTATACGCGCAGCCAGTTTACCAAGCCAGCCGACCGCGAAGTCGTCTGCCACGCGAGCGCATGGGATCTCGACAATGTCGATGATCTGCGGATCAAAATGTGCATCAAAATCAACGGCAATGATTTCACCACCATCCATCATGAGCTTGGCCACAACTATTACCAGCGCGCGTATAATAAGCAGTCTTTGCTTTATTTGAACGGCGCGAATGACGGCTTTCATGAGGCGATTGGCGATGCCGTCGCGCTGTCAATCACGCCCAATTATCTGGTGCAGATTGGCCTGCTAGACGCGGCGAAGGTGCCGACGCCGGATAAGGATTTGGGGCTGCTGCTCAAACAAGCGATGGATAAGGTCGCGTTCCTGCCGTTTGGCTTGCTCGTCGATAAATGGCGCTGGGGCGTGTTCTCGGGCAAGATTGCCACGGCGGATTACAATAAGGGCTGGACTGACCTGCGCCTGCAATATCAGGGGATCAAACCCCCGGTTGAACGCAGCGAAGCCAATTTTGACGCAGGCGCGAAATATCACATCCCCGGCAACACACCCTACACCCGCTATTTCCTCGCGCGCATCCTCCAATTCCAGTTTTACAAAGCCGCATGTGACATCGCCAAATGGAAAGGCCCGCTCCACCGCTGCTCATTCTACGGCAACAAAGAAGTCGGCGCGCGCCTCAACGCAATGTTAGAAATGGGCGCCAGCAAGCCTTGGCCTGATGCTTTGCAGGCGTTTACGGGCAGCCGCGAAATGAATGGCACCGCGATGATCGCCTACTTCAAACCACTGATGACGTTCCTCGCCAAGGAAAATAAGGGCAAGAAGTGTGGGTGGTGATGATCCTGTTGGCTGCACTTGCCACCCCCTTAGCGGCCAAGGAACCAGATGTGAGCTTGGTTTCAATACCTCAGTCTGCTGGCGCTCTGTTAGAATTGAACGCGACTGTCCGTTATGTGAGTGATGGATATTTCGCTGAAAATTGCGTTGTGGTCGTTTCGAGTGGAGATCAGATTGCCGATGAGCAAGCCTGTAAAACGATTAGTTTTCGGAGAAGCCGGAAGCCGACTGAAACCGTCACATCAGTTTGGAAGAAACCGACCATCTTGGGTCAGTATGTTGCGCCATTGCCGCGCAACCAGTCCACTTGGCTGAGAGTGAATGACTATCCCGGCACAGGTCAGGGAACGGCGACTATGCAATTGGATATTGATCCAAATGGAGCCTTATCTGATTGTAAAGTGATTAGGTCGAGTGGGTCTAAAGCGATTGACAAGATTGTTAAAATGGCAATTTGCGCACGAGCAAAATTTTATCCTGCATCGCTCGATGGCCAGCCTGTTGCGGCAATTTGGCTGATGACAGCCAAATTCTATGTTGGGAACTGAAAGCAGTCGATATTAGAGTGGGAATAACGACAAGGTGTTCACAGCACTTTTTGATAGCATATGGCTGCGCTTGAGCGACGACCGCCCCTCAAACTCAAGCCACCATCTTCCCCGGATGCGTCAAATCACCTTGCCCGGCCAGCAGTCCAGCAACCGAAATATCTTCGTCAAGCGTGTCCCAGTGCATCCCGCGTCGGCTTAGCTCATAATCCTCACGCTGGGCTTTGGTGGCGTGGAGCAGGCGGGGGAACCATGCGAGCGGAATACCAAGTGTGCGGCCATCATCAAGCGCAACCCACATGCAATCATCATCAAAGCGGAGCGATTTAGGCGAAATAGTCATTCCAAGCTCCTTCAAGCTGATCCCGATGCTCTTCCACAAGCCGTTGCACACGGTTAAGCGTCCGCGCGTCGAAGCCATCATTATAGGCCAAGGCCACGTTTGGCAAAAGCCAGAATTTGGCTTCATCGCGCGCCCGACGAACATGGATATGCACTGGCTCGCGCGGCGTGCCTTCATTTGAATAAAACATAAATTTGAAACCATCGAGGCGAAGTACCACCGGCATTTTGTGACTTTCCCGTGACGACTGGCCGATGCCCGCCGCTAACGGCATGTCCGTAGCACTATCGGGTCGGTCAGCACAAACAGGCGAGCCTCCTGTGGCTCTGGATTAGTTCGCTTTCTGTCGCCTTCAACCTGCCGCTCTCCGCTTCGCGGATGACGATCTGGTGATAGCCAATTCACATTAAACAGGGCTATTTCCTACACGTAAAATTCATGATATGTTCCAATCATGTTTGATGTTTTTGCTCTTCATCTGTTGCCTGCGGTGCTCAACCGTGCCGCGCTCGCTCTACCAAATTATTCCAAATTTGCGGGGCTGGCGAATATACGGATTCAGTGTCAACTTCCTGAGTTTTCCGGGATTTTTTGCGAAGGGGATATGCCTTGAAAATGGTCGCTATTGGACGGCGATACATCAGTCACGCGATGATATTGCCGCTTGATCGCGGATGCGGTAAACGGTGTTATTGATATTATGGGACTATCTGAAATGGCTGCCACATCAACTGCGAGCATCAAACTTGATCCCGAAATGAAGGCGCGCATCGAGCAGGTCGCGTCGGACAAGCGCCGATCCTCGCAATCGATCATACGTGAGGCGATCAGCCGCTATGTCGAACGTGAGGAGCAGCGCGCGCGATTCTTGCGAGAGGGGAATGAGGCTTTTGAGGATTATCTGACGACAGGGCTTCATTTGAAAGGTGCTGAAGTTGATGATTGGTTGCAGCGGACGAGTGCTGGTGAAGATGTGCTTTTCCCCCAATGTCACACATAATCTGGACGCGTCCAGCATCTGCCGATCTTGAACGGCTCTATGTATTTCTGCGCGAAAAAGATGCTGACGCCGCGCGTAAGGCGATGGGTGTCATTCAAAGCAGCCTGCAAGTCTTGTTGGATAATCCACGTATTGGCCGAAACGCCGCGTTTCCACCAGATGGCAAGCGGGAATGGCCTATCCGTTTTGGATCGGCGGGCTATGTCGCTTTGTATCACCTTCGCGGCGACGAGATTATCATCCTGCGCGTCAAGCATATGAAGGAGGCCGGGTTTCTGGAAGATTAGATGTTTCTCCTTACCTAAACGGCGGCTCGTTAAACGCCCGCAGTTTGCGTGAATGCAGTTTCGCGCCTTCGCGGCGGAGTTCGTTGCAGGCTTCAATCCCGATGCGCATATGTTCGCTGATCGCGCGTTCGTAGAAGCGGTTGGCTTGGCCGGGGAGTTTGAGTTCGCCGTGCATTGGCTTGTCCGACACGCAGAGCAGGGTGCCGTAGGGGACTCGGAAGCGGTAGCCTTGGGCGGCGATGGTCGCCGACTCCATGTCGATGCCGATCGCGCGGCTCTGGCTGAAACGGAGCGCGGATTTGGAGTAGCGCAGTTCCCAATTGCGGTCATCAGTGGTGACGATGGTGCCGGTGCGCAGGCGGGCTTTGAGCGCTTCACCGCTTTCGCCCGAAACAGTCTGCGCCGCGCGCGCCATGGCTTGCTGAATTTCGGCAATCGGCGGGATCGGAATTTCGGGGGGGAGGACATCATCAAGCACATGATCATCGCGGAGGTAGGCGTGGGCGAGCACATAATCGCCGATCCGCTGGCTCGCGCGCAGGCCGCCACAGTGGCCGATCATCAACCATGCCTCGGGCCGCAGCACGGCGAGATGATCGGTAATCGTCTTTGCGTTCGACGGGCCGACGCCAATGTTAACGAGCGTGATGCCGTTGCCATCGGGCGCGACGAGATGCCATGCGGGCATTTGATGCCGCCGCCACGCGCTGTCGGCCACGGCATTTTGCGAACCCGACGTGCTGTCGGTGATTGCCAGGCCGCCGGGGCAGGACAGCATCGTGTAGGGCGTGTCACCCCCCAACTGGGTCGATGCCCAGGTGACGAATTCATCGACATAGCGGTGGTAGTTGGTGAA
>JAYTMV010000032.1:0-3037 GCA_043728175.1 Sphingomonadales bacterium | reverse complement strand
GCTTTGGCAAGCGCAGGCCAATGGCGAAGGACAGGTGCGAAGTCAATCACCCCAAAGCAATCACCCGTGCAGCGTCAACCACTCATTCGTTGGCGCGCGGCTAGTGCGAACGGTGTTGGCTGCGTCGCTTGTGTCCTCATAGCCAATCGACATGCCGGTAAAGAGCATCCGCTCGTCAGGTGTCCCAAGGAAGCTACGGATGGTCTGCGGATACACCGCCCAGCATTCCTGCGCACAGGTGGCGAGCCCTGCCTCAACGGCGAGCAGCATCACGTTCTGAAGATACATGCCAAGGTCTGACCATTGCGGCGGCCCCATATTGCGGTCAACGGTGCAGAATAATGCAATTGGCGCGCCGAAGAATTGGAAATTGCGCGCGAACCACATCATCCGCCCCATCTTATCCTCACGCGGGATGCCAAGGCGGGTGTAAAGCTCCTCCCCCACGGCGAAGCGGCGATCTTTGTACAGCGTCGGCAGAACCTTCGGGTAGATATCATATTCAGCCGCTTCGCTGCCCGGCCCTTTGCCAAGCGTTTCGACCATGATTGCTTTGAGCTTTGCCATCGATTCGCCGTGGACAATATCGATATGCCAAGGCTGGAGATTGCCGCCGGTGGCCGCGCGGGCCGCGCGTTCGACAATATCTGTTATCAGCGCGACGTCCACTGGCTTATCAAGAAAAGCCCGCACTGAGCGGCGATCAGCAATGGCTTGCGATACGTTCATCATGGCTCCCAACTGGCAAAAATAGCGTCTGCAAGTTTCACTTGCCGTTAACGTCAATTTGCGCAAGAGGATTCTTATTCTTCTCAAACTCAAGGATCAAACCTATGGCCACAGCCTATATTGTTGATGCCGTTCGCACCGCAGGCGGCAAGCGCGGCGGAAAACTCGCCGGATGGCATCCAGTCGACATGGCGGCCGCAACGCTTGACGCCATTGTGGCCCGCACCGGGATTGACGGCGCGCGCGTTGACGATGTGGTAATGGGCTGCGTCAGCCAAGGTGGTCAGCAGGCGATGCAGGTTGGCCGCAACGCCGTGCTTGCCGCGCGCAACCTCCCTAATTCGGTGCCAGCCGTCACGATTGATCGCCAGTGCGGATCATCGCAGCAGGCAATGCAGTTTGCAGCCCAAGCCGTCATGTCGGGAACAATGGATATGGTGATCGCGGCGGGCGTTGAAAGCATGACGCGCGTGCCGATGGGTTCCACCGCAATGCTCCACATGAAAGAAGGGCTTGGTAATTATAAATCGCCCCGGCTTGAGGAGGCTTTTCCCGGCATCATGTTCAGCCAGTTTATGGGCGCAGAAATGATCGTGAAGAAGCACGGCTTCACCAAGGATGATCTTGATGCGTTCGCGTATCGCAGCCATACCAATGCCAAGGCCGCGACTGAGGCAGGCGCGTTCACCAATGAAATTATCGTGCTTGATGTCGAAACGCCTGAAGGCATGATCAGACACGGCATTGATGAAGGCATCCGCATGGACGCAACGCTTGAGGGTATCGCAGGGGTCAAGCTGCTTCAAGAAGGCGGCACGATCACGGCGGCCTCATCAAGCCAAATTTGCGACGGCGCTTCTGCCGTGCTGATCGTGTCTGAAGCGGCACTCAAGGAGCATGGCCTGACGCCAATCGCGCGGATTCATAATTTGACTGTAACCGCAGGTGATCCAGTGATTATGCTTGAAGAGCCGCTATTCGCGACTGACCGGGCGCTCCAGCGTGCGGGCCTCAAAATTGGCGATATTGACCTGTACGAAGTCAATGAGGCGTTTGCGCCGGTGCCGCTTGCATGGGCGAAGCATGTTGGTGCTGATCCTGACAGATTGAACGTTAACGGCGGCGCAATTGCACTAGGCCATCCGCTCGGCGCATCAGGCACCAAGCTCATGGCAACGCTTGTCAACGCACTCAAAACACGCGGAGGCAAATACGGCCTGCAAACCATGTGCGAAGGTGGCGGCGTTGCCAATGTCACGATTATTGAACGATTGTAACCAACCCTAACCGTTCGGGCTGAGCCTGTCGAAGCCCTGTCTTTCTTCTTAGGCCCATTGCCATGAAGAAAGGCAACCCTTCGACAAGGTCAGGGTGAACGGTATTTTACAAAAGAGGATATCTACATGAAACTCGATTCAACCGTATCCGCCGTAATCACTGGCGGCGCGTCTGGCCTTGGTGCCGCCACCGCCCGCGCGCTTGCCGCCAAGGGTGTGAAGGTCGCGATCTTTGATCTTCAGGCGGAAAAAGGCGAAGCGATGGCCAAGGAAATTGGCGGCGTTTTCTGCGAAGTGAACGTCACTTCGGATGAAAGCGTGATTGCCGGCTTTGAAAAGGCGCGCGCTGCACACGGCCAAGAACGCATCCTCGTCAACTGCGCTGGTACGGGTGCCGCGATGAAAACCGCCAGTCGATCCAAGCAGGACGGGAGCATCAAGCATTATCCGGCGGATGCGTTTAACTGGCTGATCCAGATCAACCTCGTCGGCACCTTCCGCTGCATCGCTTTGTCAGCGGCTGGCATGATGACGCTTGATCCGCAAAATGAAGACGGCGAACGCGGGGCCATTGTTAACACCGCTTCGGTTGCGGGCGAAGACGGCCAGATGGGCCAAGTTGCTTACTCAGCATCAAAGGCGGGCGTGATCGGCATGACGCTCCCCATCGCGCGCGACCTGATGAGCGAAGGCATTCGCGTCAACACGATCCTGCCCGGCATTTTTGAAACCCCACTGATGCTCGGCGCGCCGCAGCAGGTGAAGGATGCGCTTGCCGCATCGGTTCCTTTCCCCAAGCGTTTGGGCAAGCCCGAGGAATATGCGGGCCTTGCGCTCACCATGATCGAAAATGGTTATTTCAACGGCGAAGACGTCCGCCTCGACGGTGCCATCCGCATGGCCCCACGCTGATCTGAACACTATGTAGCGGCGGCGTTGAAGCGTCGCCGCGCCCTCTCCCCCAAAGGAAAACAATATGACCAGCCTCTATAGCTTTGTCGAAATCTACACCCGTGCGCTTGACGCTGCCG
>JAYTMV010000031.1:0-2422 GCA_043728175.1 Sphingomonadales bacterium | reverse complement strand
GCGATTCTTGGTTGCTCAACCGACTGCGCACGCAGCCCGGTCTTGAATTTTTCAACGAAACCATCGGAGGCCAGGCCTCACAAATGGCGGTGTTTGCAGAGGCCAGTTCGATTGATGATCTGTTCCTGCGGCTAGAGGCAGAGGATATCATGCTGCGCATCTACCCTGATGTTCAACCGAGCATGTTTCACTATGCCACCATGTCAAAAGGTGAGATTGCCGAATTGCGGAAGATTACGGGCGTCATCCGCATGGGCCGGGTGCAGGCAATTGATGCGGGCGGCCTCACGCTTGATCAGGGGCATGTGCCGATGGAGGCGAACACGCTCTATATTGACTGCACGGCGTCCGCTGTGGAGCCGCGTCCGGCCATCCCGATTTTCGACGGTGACTTGATCACCCCGCAACTCGTCCGCGCGCCGCAGCCAGCGTTTAGTGCGGCACTCATCGCCTATGTTGAGGCGAATTATGATGATGATACCAAGAAAAATCAGCTTTGCGGCACCGTGCCGTTCCCGCACACAATCACGCAATACCCCGCTTGCAATATCGCCAATATGATGAACCAGATGGCGTGGATGCAGGACGCCAAGCTCGGCAAATGGATACGTGACAGCCGCCTTGATGGCTTCGGTAAAGTGATCGCCGCGATCAGCCCAGAGGACAGCGAGAAACAGGCGATCCTTGCTGCATTCCGGGCACATGCAATGGGGGCGATGGGCAATTTGCACAGGCTAGCGGCGGGCGCCTGAGCGATGACAGCGGTTGGGACACTTCCTGTGCCAATTTTTGCTCGCTATTAATGCGGCTTATCGGCACTAACGCAGCATGATTCGCGGCAGCAGGAGGTGACGTCGATGAAGTCGACCGCAGTTCTTGTCGATCTTGTTGGGTATAGCGATATGTCGCGCCTGCTTGAGGACTCGCTCGGGGTTCAGGCAACGCTCTCGCTTAATCAACAGGTGCAGCGCTTGATCGGCGATGCGCTTTCGGAATGCGGTGGTACAGCGGCTGATAATGTCGTGATGACCACGGGCGATGGTGCGCTTCTGACCTTTATCGAGCCTAACCAAGCGCTTGATTTCGCCGTCGCGCTCCACAAATGCGCCGCGCGCCACAATGCGGGCGTTACTGAACCGCGCGCACGCCGCGTGTTTCGCGTTGGCATCAGCACGGGTGAAATCGCGGTCGATCCAAATACGGGTTCGCCTGCTGGAATGGCGATCAGCCGTGCTGCGCGGCTCGAAGCCAAAGCCGATCCCGGCGGCGTCTTGATTGACAGCGAAAGCTGGAACGCCGCAAGTGGCGAACCCAAAGCGGGATATCACGGCCCCGAAGATATTAGCGGAAAACGCGATGAGCATTTTGAGGCGTACCGCACGCAGGTTGACCCCGACGGTGTCGCTCATGCGGCCTATTGGGTCGATACAAAAAGTGAAATAGCGACCAATCTCGCCAATCAAAGCGGTTCCCTGTCGCCGCCAGCTGGTGCTAGTCGTCGGCAGATGATGATTGGCGGAGGCGCGGCGCTCATTGCGCTTGGCGGTGGGTTCGCAGCGTGGCAGGGAGGTCTGATCGGTTCATCGGCGGAGTCGAACAGCGTTGCTGTGCTGCCGTTCAAAAATCTGAGCGGTGACGCGGCCCAAGCCTATTTCTCTGACGGACTTTCTGAGGAGGTGCGCGCAACGCTCGCGCGCAATGCGTTGCTGCGAGTGGCGGCACCAACGTCATCAGGCTTATTCCGCGAAAATAGTGCTGATGCGGTGTCAATTGGGCGGCAGCTTGATGTTGCCTATCTTCTTGAAGGCAGCGTCCGCCGCGCAAACGGGATCGTGCGAATTTCGGCTGAACTTGTTGACACCAACACTGGCTTTTCCAACTGGTCACAAAGCTTTGACCGGCCAATCACTGATATTTTTGCGGTGCAGAGCGAGATTGCGAGCATCGTCGCGCGCGAACTCGCGGTGCGGATGGTGACAGAAGCGCCGCCCGCTGACTCCAATGGCAAGCTGACGACGGGGGGCACCACCAATGTCGCCGCTTATGACCTGTTCCTGCGAGGCCAAGCCTTCCATAAACTGAGCGCTGATGAAGCTTCGGATCGTGCGGCGCTTGCGGCATTTGATCAGGCGATTGCGCTTGATCCCAATTACGGTGCGGCGCACGCGGCGCGGTCACGCAGCATGGCCAATATTGCCAACAGCACAAATGATCTGACGCAAATTCGTGCACTCTTTGATGCTGCTGTGGAGGCGGCGCAGCGCGCGGTCGGCCTTGCGCCTGATTTTGCTGATGCGCACTCTGCACTTGGTGTGGCGCTTGCTTTTGGCAAGCTTGATGTAAAGGCCGCACGAACCCCATTTGAACGGTCACGGATGCTCGGCGTTGGTGATGCTGATGTGCTTGCGCGGTTTGCGTTGTT
>JAYTMV010000030.1:0-13070 GCA_043728175.1 Sphingomonadales bacterium | reverse complement strand
GGAATGCGCTGTGCGGGCTGCATTTCAAAAATTGAAACCGAGCTTGCGCTTCAACCCGGCATCGCGGCGGCGCGGGTCAATTTCACCGCGAAACGCGTGTCAGTCACCCACATGCCCGAAATGACCAAGCCTGATCTCATTGCGGCGTTTGGAGCGATCGGTTTTGAGGCGGTACCGCTTGACGGCGCACTTCACCTCGGCACGTCGGCAGACAGTCATGCCCTTGTAAAAGCAATGGCGGTGGCTGGCTTTGCGATGATGAACATCATGCTGCTCTCTGTCTCGGTTTGGTCAGGTGCTGTCGGTGTCACGCGTGATCTATTCCACTGGCTCTCGGCGATGATTGCACTGCCGACTATCGCCTATGCCGGACGGCCTTTCTTCAAATCGGCTTGGCTGGCGCTGAGCCACAAGCGCACGAACATGGATGTGCCAATCTCTATCGGCGTTATTCTTGCGTCGGCGCTTAGCCTGTTTGAAACGATCACGCACGGCCCACATGCCTATTTCGACGGCGCGGTGATGCTGCTCTTCTTCCTCCTCACAGGCCGCTGGCTTGATAGCGTGATGCGAGACCGCACGCGCGACGGGGTGACGGCGCTTCTCAGGAATACCGCGCCCGGTGCGCTTGTGATCGGTGACGATGGCCGCACATCGTGGTGCGATGCCAAGGCCTTGGCACCCGGCATGGTGATGATCGTTGCAGCAGGCGAACGCTTGGCAGCGGACGGCATCATCACCGAGGGCCAGAGCAATTTTGATCTCTCGCTGCTCACAGGGGAAAGCGCGCCGCAGCAGGTATGCGCTGACAGTCTCGTTCATGCCGGGACGCTCAACATGGATGCGCCGGTGCATGTGCGGGTGACCGCAGCAGGCGCAGATACTGCAATCGCTGATATTGCGCGATTGATGGAGCAAGCGGGCCAAAGCAAGTCACGCTATGTCCGCATTGCTGACCGCGCCGCGCGCTATTACGCACCTGCGGTGCATACGGTGGCGCTGCTCAGTTTTGCGGGATGGATGGTATGGGGCGCGGGCTGGCACCAGAGCCTGCTAATTGCGGTAGCCGTTCTCATTATCACCTGCCCTTGCGCGCTTGGCCTTGCCGTTCCCGCAGCGCAGATCGTTGTTACGGGTGCGTTGATGCGCGCAGGTGTTCTTGTGAAAGATGGTTCAGCACTTGAGCGCTTGTCCGAGGTTGATTGCGCGATGTTTGATAAGACGGGTACGCTCACGCTGGGACGGCCAGAACCGATAAATTTGGCCGAAGCGACTGGCGATCAGAAGGCAATCATGCTCGCGCTCGCACGTGCCAGCCGCCACCCGTTGAGTGAAGCGCTGCGTCGCTCGCTTGAACGAGACGCTATTATGGCGGCGGTCATCAGCGGCGTATCAGAAACTCCCGGCGTCGGCGTCAGCGGCATCTTTGCAGGAAAACGCGTTGCGCTTGAACGCTCAGACTGCGCGGCTGCACCGGGCGCGCTTTCAACCACGCTGACCGTTGCGGACGCAGCCCCGTTTCAGATCCTATTTGAAGATACCCTTCGTCCGATGGCGAAAGAGAGCGTTGATGCGTTGGCAAAGCTCAGCATATCATCATCTATCGTGTCGGGTGATCGTGGTGCGGCTGTGGCCCCGATTGCACGCGCTTTGGGCATAACCGCGCAGACATCAATGCTGCCGCAGGACAAGCTTGACGCCATCAGCCGACAAGCCACTCTGGGTCATAAGGTCTTGATGATTGGAGACGGCCTCAATGACGGGCCAGCGCTTGCCGCAGGTCATGCGTCAATGGCACCGGCTTCGGCAAGTGATGCGGGGCAAAATGCGGCTGACATTGTGTTCTTGGGCGATAGCCTTGCGCCCGTTGCCACGGCAATCCGCGCCGCACGCGCGACACAGCGGATCGTTCGGCAGAATTTCATCCTCGCAATCGGCTATAATCTGATTGCAGTCCCGCTTGCGGTGATAGGCTTGGTAACACCGCTGATTGCCGCGCTTGCCATGTCGGGATCGTCGCTGATCGTTGTTGCCAATGCGCTGCGGCTGCGCGGGGCGGCTAAATGAACGGCGTTGCGATCCTGATCCCAATTGCGCTTGGCCTCGGGCTTCTTGGGCTCGCAGCATTCTTTTGGTCAATCAAGGGTGGCCAATTCGACGATCCCGATGGTGCAGCGCTCCGCATTCTTGGCGATGAAGAGGATCGGCCAATTGTGTAACTGGTGGTTCTAATGCGCCAACAACAGCGGAATTTTCGATGCTGAGAGCAAGCTTCGCGTGACCCCGCCAAGCAATGTTTCGCGAAGGCGGGAACGACCATAAGCCCCCATCACCAAACAGGCCGCCTGCTTGCTAACCGCGAAATCATGCAGCACTTGGGCTGCATTGCTATTGAATCCAGCAAGTTCGTGGAGATCCGACGCGATACCGTGCCGCGAAAGATAGGCATTTGCATCAGTTTGCGGAAAAGCCTCGCCCTCCTGCCCCACCGAAGCGATATGAACAAATGACGCCGTTTTCAAAAAGGGCACCGCCGCGCGTACTGCATGAGCAGCCTCTGGCGATGCGTTCCAACCAATCACAGCGCTGCCGCCCATTTGGAGTTGATTAACTCCCTTGGGTACGACAAGCACCGCACAGGCCGCATGAACCGCAACATCATTCACAATCGATAATGGTCTGCCGAGCCCCTTATCTGTGTCGCAATGCTGGCTCACGATCACCAAATCAGACAAAGCTGAAGCGGCCACGATATTGCTGGCGACGTCGCCGTCGACAGAGCGCCAATCCCACTGGACATCCTCATGAGCGAGCAGCGCCTCAATCCGGCTGCGCAGCGCTGTTTCACTCTCACGCAAATCTTCAAGAATGGCACCCTGCGCGCCGATACCGCCAAATGGATCAAACGTAACATAAGCATTGTACGGCGTAGCATATAAACAAGTGAGATGCGCTCCAAACGCCCGGCAGACATCAAGTGCAACCTGAAGGCGCGCGTCGATTGCATCATCATTAGATGCATGGAACAAAACAGATTTCATGATTGTTTCACCTTTGTCAGTGCGAACGATTTACCGAGTTTAGGCCAATCCATTCTACTGTCTTTGATCTATCGCAAAGTATTTTTGGATCGTTGTGGTTAGCTCGGTCTGCATGATAACTTAAAGGATGTTTTTTCGATGACTCATACGCCCCATGCTCTGCACGCCGAATTTCCCGATGATGCCGATGCGCTTCACAGTCTCAAGCTTGATAACGCGCATTTCAACAATCGCGCAGACGCCTATCATGACTTAAACCGTGAAATTCACCGGATCGATACCGGGATTGACGCCGCATCCGATGATCGCATTGAACAGCTCAAAAAGGCGCGCCTGGCTTTGCTTGACGAAATTGCGGGCATGATCGCGACAACCAAGCAGGAGGCGGTAAAATGATAAGCAATGCTGTGAGACGTGAGGCGCTGGCTGGGAGGCTGAACGAACTCGAAGGACGGGCCACGCGGATCAAGGCCGACATATCCGAACCCATGAGTGCCGACTCCGAAGAACAGGCGGTTGAAGCCGAGGATGATGAAGCGCTGCTCGTGCAAGATCAGATGGTAATGGCGAAAATTGCGGCTGTGCGCGCGGCGATCAGGCGCGTTGACGATGGCAGTTACGGATTGTGCACCACCTGTGGCGAAGCTATTTCCTCAGCGAGGCTAACCGCAATCCCCGAAGCGGCCCAGTGCATTTCCTGCGCTGAAGCCTTCAGTCCTCCATCCTGATGCAATGATTTTACAGCTTTTCATCGCAACGATCATGGTGATGATAACCGTGATGATGCACGGTTTAGGGCTGGCCCTGCTTGGTCGCGCCATGCAGGGCGAACTCAAACAAGAGCGTGAACATCATGTGCCAACGCTCTCGGCGCGCGGACTTGGGTTTACTTTGGTGCTCGTGCTCGCACTTGCATGGCTCCACGGATTGGAAATTTGGAGCTATGCCTTTCTATATCAGGCGCTCGGTGCGGTGGCTGATTTGGAAACCGCTGTCTATTTTTCAACAATAAGTTACGCGGGCATTGGCTTTGATGACCGCTATATCGATCCTTCGTGGCGATTGGTTTCGGCTATCGAAGGGATCAACGGTCTCCTCCTTCTTGGTTAGTCAACCGCATTCTTTGTCACCATCATCGCTCGGCTTTCGCGACCAGAATGATGTACCAACATACACCCGCGTCACCGCCCACCAGCCGATGAGCGCACAAGCAGTGCCCCACAGCCAGCCGCCCAACACATCGCTTGGCCAATGCACGCCGAGCAACACGCGCGATGTTCCGATCAAAAGCGCAAGCGCAATCGCCAAACTGCGCCACAAGACCGGGCGCTTGTCCGCGAGGATCAACGCCGCGAGTAGGAAGAACGCCACCGCGTTTGCGGCGTGGCCGCTGGGGTAGGCCAAATTGCCAATGTTATCGAGGTGGGGAACGATATCCGGCCGCACGCGCGCGAACGCTTCTTTGAGCACGCTGTTGGTCACGCCGGCAAGGATCGGCACGACAATGATAACGAGTGCGGCGCGGCGGCGGGCTTTCCACATCAGCCATGCGGCGGTTAGCAACACCATGGCCGTGCGCTGCGCCGAATCGCTGAGCCATGTGATCCACTGGAACAGGCTGATTAGCGTAACACTACCGCGCCCCGAACGCAGCGCCACGCTGGCGAGTATTTCGCGGTCAAGCGCCTTGCCAATGCCCATGCTCACCGCGAATCCGATGGCGAGCGCAAGCGTGGCGCAGATCAGCGCGACGATGATCAGGCGGCGGTTCCGCGCGGCCTCACTTGCCACCCTTCACCACCGTGCCGCCCTTGATCACGACATCAACCTTTTCGAGCGCGCGAACGTCAGCCAGCGGATCGCCCGAAACCGCGATCATATCGCCGTAGCGGCCAACCGCGATCGCGCCGACATCCCTTTCGCGGCCAAGCGCTTGTGCGGCGTTGCGTGTTGCGGCCTGGATCGCTTGCAAGGGTGTCATCCCATATTCAACCATATATTTGAACTGGCCAGCGGCAGTCGCGTGCGGCATCACGCCAGCGTCCGATCCGAAGACCATCTTGACGCCCGCTCTGTGGCTTTTGCGGAAGTTATCGCGCTGGATCTGCGCAATCTCACGGTCTTTGCGCAGATTATCGGGAAGCACGCCGTTCTTCGCGCCTTCGGCCTGAGTGTAATCGGTGTTGTAGATATCCATGCTGAAATACGTGCCGCGCTCAACCGCGAGCTTGATCCCCTCATCATCAACGAGGCTGGCATGTTCAATCGTGTCAATCCCGCCGCGAATGGCCGCCTTGATCCCTTCCGCCCCGTGCGCGTGCGCGGCGACTTTCAGTCCCCATTGATGCGCTTCGTCGGCAATCGCGGTGAGTTCCTCAACCGAAAGCTGCTGCTGACCCGGCTCAGTATTGCGCGAGAAGACGCCGCCGGTGGCGCAGACCTTGATCACCTCGGCCCCGTATTTGCGTTGCTCACGCACCCGCTGGCGAAGCTGCTGAACCCCGTCGCCTACTGCTGGGCTTTTGCGATTGAACGAGGGCGGCAGATACGTCTCGTCACAGTGCCCACCCGTTGCACCAAGCGCATAAGCGGCGGGCACGATACGCGGGCCAACGGCATAGCCCTCATCAATAGCCTGTTTCAGACCAACGTCATGATAATTGGACGAGCCGACATTGCGGACGGTGGTGAAGCCCGCCATCAGCATATCACGCGCATTCTTGACCGCCGCCATGCCCCAGAAACTGTCAGTATATTGCAGGCCGTTATAGCCGCCAATCTCAGCTAGCGAATCGAGATGGACGTGCATATCGATCAGGCCGGGGAGCAGCGTTTTGCCCGCGAAGTCAGTCACATCAGCATCTTTTGGGAGCGCCGCGCCCTGCCTCCCAATGGCCGTGATGCGCCGATTGGTGACTGTAATCAGCGGCTTTTCGATGACCTTTCCTGCGAGCACATCAACCATCCGATCAG
Source organism: Sphingomonadales bacterium (assembly GCA_043728175.1). GTDB lineage: Bacteria > Pseudomonadota > Alphaproteobacteria > Sphingomonadales > Sphingomonadaceae > Aquisediminimonas. Next base: position 7,056 of record JAYTMV010000030.1, on the reverse strand, counting down.
CGGTGATATAGGTCGTTTTGGCAGCGGCAGGGGTGACGGCGATCAGCGAAACGGCGATCAAAAAACGGTACATGAATGGCTCCCCGGAAGTTATACTCCTAGCCTAGTCACAGAATGCCAAGGGTTGAAGCAATTTATGTCGCGGGCGCTTTCATCGCCTGCTAACACGCTCAGATGAGAATCGATCTGATCCCAGCGGGGGATAATCCGCCTGACAGCCTCAACGTCGTCATCGAAGTGCCGATTGGCGGTGAGCCGGTAAAATATGAGATCGACAAGGCGAGCGGCGCGCTGTTCGTTGACCGCATCCTCCACACCTCAATGCGTTATCCAGCCAATTACGGCTTCATTCCGCACACACTTGGTGAGGACGGCGATCCGCTTGATGCCCTCGTCATTGCACGATCACCGATTGTGCCAGGTGCCGTCATTCGCGTGCGCCCCGTTGGCGTACTCCTGATGGATGACGATAAGGGCGGCGATGAGAAGCTGATTACTGTGCCGGTTGATACGACCTTCCCTTATTATTCAGAGGTCAATTCGACTGACGATTTGCCGCCAATTGTGACTCAACAGATTGAGCATTTTTTCCAGCATTATAAGGATTTGGAACCCGGCAAATGGGCCAAACTCAAAGGCTGGGGCGACGCCGCGACCGCCAAGCGGATTATCATTGAGTGTATCGAACGCGCTAAGACAGCGGGTTAGGCCAGCAACACCACAGGGCTGCTTGGGTGCCAGCACAGCGACACCTTGTCATCCCAGGTGAAATCCTCCTGATCGAACCGTGAAAGGTTCGCGCGGCTGACGCGGATCATCCGCCCGCTGTCGAGCATCACTTCATACAGCGTGCAATCGCCGAGGTACGACATACCCTTGATGGTTCCGTGCGCGACATTATGCCCCTCGGGCGCATCACGACCGACCGCCTCGCCGGGTTTGCACAGCATCATTTTTTCGGGGCGGACGGCGGCCCAAACGCTTGCCTCATGCGGGCCTGTGACGCCGTGGTTGAGGTAGATTTTGCCAATCTCGGGGCAGTCAACCACCGCACGTTCCGGTTCATCAACGCTCAGCTTGCCCTCAAAGATATTCACTGAACCGATGAAGTCAGCAACGAATCGGTTGGCGGGATATTCATACAGGTCAGACGGCGTTGCGAGTTGCGCGACTTGGCCCTTGTTAATCACGCCAATCCGGCTCGCCATTGACAGCGCCTCATCCTGATCGTGCGTCACGGTGATGAAGGTGATGCCGACCTTGTCTTGCAAGTCAGCAAGTTCAAATTGCATCTGCGCGCGGAGCTTTGCGTCGAGCGCAGACAGCGGTTCATCAAGCAGCAGCACCTTGGGCCGCATGACAAGGCTGCGCGCAAGCGCCACACGCTGACGCTGCCCGCCCGAAAGCTGATCGGGCATCCGCGCGCCCAGCCCGTCAAGCTTGACGAGCGCCAGTGACTCCTCGGCACGTTCGCGAATTTCGCGCTTGGGAACGCCCGCGATCTTCATGCCGTAGCCAACATTATCAAGCACGCTCATATGCGGGAACACCGCGTAGGATTGGAACACCATGTTGACCGGGCGCTTGTTGGGCGGCACCCCCGCCATATCCTGACCGTCGATCAGGATTTGCCCCTCGGTTGGCAGTTCAAATCCAGCGATCATTCGCAGCAGCGTTGTCTTGCCGCAGCCCGACGGGCCAAGCATCACGAAAAACTCACCTGCGACAATATCGAGCGAGACATTGTCAACGGCGACCATATTGCCAAAGCGTTTGGTAACATTCCTAATCTGAATAATCGGTTCGCTCATTTATGCGCTCCTGCGTCGCCCGCGATGTCCTGCAACTTGAGCGCAACGGTGGTGAGAATGATGGTGAGAAGGATGAGCAACGTCGATACCGCATTGACCTCGGGCGTCACTGAAAAGCGCACCATTGAATAGACTTTAACTGGGAAGGTCGTCGTGTTCGGCCCGCTCGTGAAAAAGGTGATGACGAACTCATCAAGGCTGAGTGTGAAAGCAAGCAGCGCGCCCGCGATCAACCCCGGCTTCATGTGGGGGAGCAGGACATCGCGGAACGCCTGCCACTCGCTCGCGCCGAGATCCTTGGCCGCCTCCTCCTCTTCGCGGTTAAAATTGGCGAGTCGCGCGCGGACGACCATTGTGACAAACGGGAAGCAGAAGGTGATATGCGCAATCGTGATCGCGCTTAGGTTGAGTGGCCACGGCAGATCAGTCGGCCATTTGATCGCCGCGAAAAACACCAGCATCGCCACGCCCATGCAAATTTCAGGGACGACAATCGGCAGCGCCATCACCCCTTCGACCCCCGCTTTCGCCGGAAAACGAAACCGCCACAGCATCACAGCGGCCAGTGCACCCAGCACGAGGCTTACCACCGTCGCCAGAAACGCAATCGTGAGCGAATTGCCAAGCGCGGCCATCAGCCCTTCATTCTTAAACAGCTTACCGTAATATTTGAAGGTGAAGCCGCGCCAAACGACATTGGCTTTGCTGTCGTTAAAGCTAAACACAAATAGCACAAGCAGCGGCGCATATAGGAACAGCGTGACCGCCGCGATCCAGCTCCGCAGCCATAGCCGCTTGGTATATTCAAGCGGCGCAAGCGGTTTGCGGGTGAAGAGGCTCATAATCGCGCCTCCGCCTTGCGGTTCCTGAGCGCTTGAAGCGCGATCAGGATGAAAGTCGCATACATCAGCAGAAACGAAAGTGCCGCGCCAAATGGCCAATCATTGGCGCGCTTAAACTGTCGTTCAACCCCATTGGCGATCATCTGGCTGTCAGTACCACCCATCAGGTCAGGCGTCAGATAAGAACCGAGCGCCGGCACAAAGGTAATGATCAGACCCGAGATAATCCCCGGTGCCGCAAGCGGCGCAACGATCCGCGTAATCGTTGTCCAATGCCCCGCGCCCAGATCAAGGCTCGCCTCAATCAGTGATTTATCAAGCCGATCAAGTGCGGCGTACAGCGGCAGCACCATGAACGGCAAATGGACATAGACCAGCCCAAAAATCACCGCGAAATTATTGTAGAGCAGCGGCAGTGGTTCAAATTCGCCGAACATCCCGGCCAACCCGAATGTCCCCCAAAACCATTCCGCGCCTTGGTTCACCACGCCGCGCGTGCCAAGCAGCGAGAGCAAGGCGTAGGTGCGGATCAGCAGGTTAGTCCAAAACGGCAGCATAATCAGCAGCAGCAGCCACGGCTTCCATTTCGGCGTTGCAAACGAAATCGCCAGCGCCACCGGAAAACCAACAATCAAACAGATAAGCGTTGTGAGTGCGGCAACTGCGACAGATTTCCCAAAAATCTGGAGATAAAGCGGCTCAAGCGCGCGGGCGTAATTGGCGAAGGTGCCGCTGATCTTGATCGACGTCAGCCCGTCATTGCTGCCAAAGCTATACGCCCAGACAATCGCGAGCGGGATGATAAAAAATAGCAGCAGCCAAAGCGTCGGTGCCGTCGCAATGGCGGCAAACGCGCTACGCTGCTGCTTCCAATCCTGCACTGCTTAAGCCGCGCGCACCCGCGTAAAGGCCTCTTCAAACAGCGGCTGAATGTCTGCGTTAAACTTGGCATATTCGCATTTGGACAGAACATCGGCGCGCGGGAAAATCACTTGGTTGTTGCTATATTCCTCACCCATCAATTCCTTAACCTTGCCGTTTGGCGTCGGGTATTGGATCGCTTCGGTGATACCTTTGCCAACATTGCCATCAAGTAGATAGTTGATGAAGGCGTGTGCGTTTTTGGGGTGTGGCGCGCCTTTGGGGATGCAGAGCGAATCTGAATTGAGCTGACTGCCTTCCTTAGGCACGACGAACCCGATATCGGGGTCTTCAACCATTTTCTGGGCAATATCGCCGTTATATTCAAGGACGAGGTCAACCTCTCCCTTCACCAGCAAATCCTGGCCGTTGTCTTCATGGAAGGCTTTGATGAAAGGCTTCTGCTTGATCATCATCGCTTCAATCCGTTTGATGTCCGCCGCGTTAATGTCATTGACTGATTTGCCGAGATATTTGCCGTAAAGCCGGAAGAGATCGCCAGCTTCCGAAAGGAGTGCGATTCGGCCCTTATACTGGTCTGAATCGAACAGCACCTTCCAGCTATCAGGCGCTGGATTGACCTTCGATTTCCGGTAGCCGATGCCGAGCACCAGCCAAGTATATGGCATTGAATATTTACGACCCGGATCATAGGCAACGTCAGTGAACGCTGGATCGACATTCTTAAAATTGGGGATTTGCGCCATATCAAGCGGGACGATCATGTCTGACTGAACCATGCGCTCAACAAAATCATTCGACGGGACGATGACATCAAAGCCGGGGTTGCCCGCACGCAGCTTGGCAAAAAGCTCATCATTATTGGCGAACAACGACATTTTGACGTTGGTGCCGCTCGCGCCCTTATAATCCTCAAGCGTGGTTTCGCCGATATAGGTATCCCAATTGTAGAAGTTGAGTTCAGGCGCTTCGCCCGTCGCGGCAAGCTTGCCGTCCGCACCGACCTTTGCGCTTTCGCCGCCGCCGCAACCCGCAAGGCCAGCAAAGCTGATCCCAATCGCCGCCGCACCGATGCCCTTCAGGAGTGAACGTCGGTTCGCTTTAAGCGCGTCCAAGCTGATGCGGTCGTTCATGGTGCAATCTCCCTCTTTGGTTATTTGACGCATGCTAACCAGAATGGAGCGGAAAAAAAGCCTTTTTTGACTTGCTCCGATTCAACGCCGCCCTTGATGGCGAATATTACTTGGCCGTCCGCGTTTGCCAGCCACTGGCCGCCGGGTGCGATCCTGCCGATTGGCGCGCGGCATGGCGAGGTGATTGGCACCTTCGGGCAGCTCAAACCGAAGCGCGCCCGAGGCTGGATTGGCCTCAACCAAACGCAATTGCAGCCGCTGGCCTAGCGTGTAGGTCTCGCCGCTATTTTCGCCGACCAGCCGGTGGTTGGCCTCATCATGTTTGAAATATTCCGCACCAAGCGTTGAGATCGGCACCAGCCCATCGCCGCCAATCTCCTCCACGCTAGCAAAAAAGCCAAATTTGGTAATCCCGCTGATCCGCGTATCAACAATCTGCCCAACGCGTTCGGAGAGATAGGCCGCGACATAGCGGTCAACCGTTTCGCGCTCGGCCTCCATCGCGCGGCGTTCATATTGGCTGATCATTTCGCCAAGCACTGTCATCCGCGCCGCTTCATCAGATGTAAGCGCGCCTTCGCCAAGGCCGTAGGCACCGACCAGCGAACGGTGGACGAGCAAATCAGCATAACGACGAATCGGCGACGTAAAATGCCCATATGATCCAAGCGAAAGCCCGAAATGCCCTTGATTCGCAGGCGCATAGTAAGCCTGTGTCTGCGTCCGCAGGATTTGCTCCATCACTTGCGGGCGGAAATCAGCGTCACCAACGCGCGCCAGCACATGATTAAAAACCTTAGGCGTCACCACCTGACCAAGCGCGAACGAAACCTCAAACGTCTCAAGATAATCCTTGAGCGCAACCAGTTTCTCCCGCGCGGGCGGTTCATGCACGCGGTACATGCACGGCGCTTTTTTGGCCTCAAGCGCTTTGGCAGCGGCGACGTTCGCAGCGATCATGAAATCCTCAATCAGCCGGTGCGCATCAAGCCGTTCGCGCACGGCGATGCTCGTGATTCGGCCATTTGCATCAAGCACAACCCGGCGCTCAGGCAAGTCAAGATCAAGCGGCTCACGCGCCGCCCGCGCCTTTGCAAGCAATGTCCAACAATCCCACAGCGGACGCAGTGCTGTATCAAGCAGTTCATGCGCACCACCATCAATCGCGGCTTGAGCATCCTCATACGCAATGTTCGCCGCAACCCGGATCACCGCGCGGGTGAAGCGCCACGCCGTTACCTGACCCACCTTGCTAATCGTCAGATGGCAGGCGAGTGCTGCACGATCCTTATTGGCTTTGAGTGAACACATATCTGCCGACAGCGTTTCGGGCAGCATCGGCACCACACGATCAGGAAAATAAACACTGTTCCCGCGCTTCTTGGCTTGGCCGTCAAGTGCCGAGCCGGGGCGGACATAGAATGACACGTCGGCAATCGCGACGATGGCGTCAAAGCCCCCTGCCCCGTCGCTTTGCGCCCACACAGCATCATCATGATCGCGCGCGTCAGCAGGATCGATTGCGACTATGGGCAGATGACGAAGATCTTCGCGCTCCCCAAGCGGAAGCTGCGAGACTGTCTCAGCTTCTTCGATCGCTGCGTCTGGAAACTCATCGGGAATCCCGAACTTATGGATCGCGATCAGGCCGAACGCACGCGGCGCAAACGGATCACCAATCACTTCGGCAACCCGCGCCGTAATGCGCGGCACGCGGCCAGCTTTTTCGGCACGAACGAGATCGCCCACCTTAGCCTCGCCGAGGTCAGTGATCAGAGTGTCGCGCCGTTCGCGTTTGTCGATCGGGCGGAGCCAGTGGCGACCATCCTCATGGGCGACGACACCAAGGAACGTCTCCTCACTACGCGCAAGCTTCTTCATCGGATGCGCGACATGGCCTGCGCCGCGCTCCTCAGTACGGCACAGCACGCGGTCACCAACACCGAGCGCGCCGCGACGACCCTTTTCAATCACGCGCAGGCGCGGAACTGGAATCCCCTCACCGTGCCAGATTTCGGGCACACCGATCACCTGATCATCCTCAACATCAACGATGCGCAGCACAGTAACCTTGGGTAGCCCGCCTATTTTATGGAAGGCGCGCCCCGGTGCTGAATCAATCAGCCCTTCATCGGCCATATCTTTGAGCAGCGCCTTGAGCGCAATTTTGTCGGCCCCGTGGAGGCCGAACGCTTTGGCAATCTCCCGTTTGCCCGCAGGCGTTGGCGATGTTGTGATAAAATCTATGATTTTTTCGCGGCTCGGCAAACCGAGGTTGGGACGTTTTGGCATAGGGGTGCGATAGGGGCTAAATCTCCTTGCGTCACCCCAGTGCTTTTGTCATGGCAGATTATGGTTCGCGCAAAGACGCCAAGGCGCAAAGGAGAT